>DATFEK010000104.1:0-10717 GCA_035251305.1 Gaiellaceae bacterium
GTGAGCGACCAGTTGGCCAGTGTCCCGACGATCTCGCGCGCGTTCGCGCGGTAGATGTTGTCGTTGTCCGGATACGACTGCTGAAGCGCGACCTGCGCCAGGACCGGGTTGAGGCGCGCGCCTCCTCCCAGGAGCCTCTTGCCGGTCGGGCACGCGAGGAACGCGGCCTTCGTCGGAAGCGAGTTGCTCGCCGACGTGGTCTCGACGCGCTCGACCCCGCTCAACCCAGGAGGCCCAGTGGGGCCGGCCTGACCCGGCGGCCCGGGAGGACCCGTGGGCCCTGCGGGAAGCTGGCCCGTCGCGAAGTCGGCTCGGAGCAGCGAGCGGTTCCGCACCTTTGCGGACGTCACGGCGTTCGGGGCGAGCTTGCCGGCCGTGACGGCCGACGCCTTCAGCTGTGGAGTGCCGACGCTGTTCCTCGGCACCTGCAGGACGGTCGCATACCCGGTGCCGCCAAGAGCGACTCCGAGCGCGACGCACGCGATCACAAGAGCCGGCGACGGGCGCCGGAGCACGAGCTTTCTCATCGTCTACCTCCAGCTTGGAGATGGCGTGGAAGCGGCCGACCGTACCAGGGGGTCTTGACGATTCCGTGAAGGGCATCGGATCACTCGCCACACGAGTTCAGGGACTCGTAAGACCCGCGTAGCCCCGACGCAAGAAAGGCTTCGTACCGTCGAAGCGACAACCACGAAAGGGGAGATCATGGTTTCATCTCGCCGGCTGGTAGTGGCTCTCGCGGTCGTCGTGTCGGTGCTCTCGGTGTCGGCCCTCGCGACAGCGGCCCGACCACCATTCGTCTTTCCCGCAGGCTGCTGCTTCTACGACGGCGGCACCGTCAGAACGGTGGTCCCGCCGTCCGCGTTCCCGAACGAAGGCACGGATCCGTTTTACGCGGTCATGGGCGGTGTTTCCGGCCAGATGCCTGTCGTCGGCCTCGCCCCCGGCGACCATGGCTACAACGGGGGTCATTGGGCGTTCAACGCAGTGACCTGGAACGTGGCTCCATACCTGCTCACGTCCGAGGCGGCAGTTCTTGCCGCGGAGGAGGCGGGAGACGTGACCATTGCCAGAGTTCCGGCCAACGACTTCCTCTGCCCGATCCAGAAATGAGCCGTTGACGCTAGCCGGGCCGCCATCCCCGGGCGACCCGGCTACGTCGCCGGCCACCAGAAGGCGCCGAAGCTGAACGGGCCCGTGTGTGCACCCACGGCCGCCCCCACCCGATAGCGCTCGACCTCGATCACCCTCTCCGAAGCCGAGAGCTTGGAGGCGAAGGCGTCGGCAGCGGGCTCGACCGCTGCCGACGCGTGTCCCACTCCGGCTCGCACGGGCTCGACCCCATGCAGGGACTCGCACATCTTCTCGGTGGCTCGCTCGGGCGTCCCGCAGGTCGCGATCGGGCTCGAAACACCGTCGACGAACTCCAGCACCGCCCAGCCCTCGACCTCGGCAATGCGCCCTCCGGGAGCGCCCGCAGCGACGAACACGTTCCTCAGTGTCGAGCCGAGACGCCGGGCGAGGGCGCCGGCTTCGAACACCGAGGCTCCGGCCTCGAGCGCCTTTGCAGCACCCTCGACACATTTTCCGACGCCGAAGCTCACGGTGCGGGTGTCCACGACCGTCACCGGTATGGACGCCTCTCGCGCGGCGAGCTCAGCCGATGCAACCGTGCCCGAGACCCGGGTGTCCAGATGGATCGAGAGCACGTCCTCGGCGCCGGACGACCGTGCTGACTCGTAGGCGGCCAGAAAGTCGCCAGGGCTCGGCTGAGAGGTCGTCGCTCTCGCGCCGTTCTCCAATCGCTCGTAGAAGTCGTCCGGGTCCTCGGACGTATACGCCTCGCCGTCGAGCGCCACCGCGATCGGGACGCGAATGATCCGGGTGAGGTCCGTGCCCGCTGAGAAGAGCGCGCTCGTGTCGGTGACGATGGCGACGCCGCTCATCGAGGGAGGACGAGCTCGTCCGCCTCGCCCCGAGCGAGCATCGTGACCCCCCTCGATGCGATGACGAGCGTCGTCGCCGCGTTGGCGAGCGGAAGCGCGCGCGTCGCAGGCGGTCCCCAGAGGTTCGGAAGCCTTCGCCACGACCACACCGCTCCCGCGAGCACCCAGACGATCGACGAGACTCCGACCGAGACGAGCGCAGGCCGGCGAACGCCGGGCACCCGGGCGACGCCCCACGCGAGGAGAAAGTCGACGGGCGCGTACACCGGAAACGTGCAGAGGCACTGGCCGAAGCTCGTCGCCGCGCCTTTCCCGCCTCGAAACCGCGACCACACCGGATAGCAGTGGCCGACGACGGCCGCCACGCCACCCACGTGCGCACCGATGTCGCCGGCGCGGCGCCGCCCCCACGCGCACGCGACTACACCCTTCGCGATGTCTGCGAGCACGACTGCGTAGCCGGGACGACGACCGAGCACGCGCCTGGCATTCGTCCCGCCGGGATTACCAGTCCCGCTCGCGCGAATGTCGATCGCGCCCTTCCCGACAAGGCGCGAGGCGATGTCCGCCGAGGGTGTCGTACCGGCGATGTATCCGCCGATCGCAGCCGAGATCAGACGAGCAACCTCGTGCATGCGTCTTTGATCCGCTCTACGCGTGCCGGGATTCAGCACTGAGAGAGCCCAATCGACCGCCTCGCTCACCGACCTGCCGCGTCCTCGAGCAGCTCACGAAGCTGGAGGCGCCCCCGGTGGACACGGCTCTTGGCCGCAGCCAGGCTGATACCGAGCGCCTCGGCGACCTCGAGGTTCGAAAGCCCGGCCACATCTCGCAGGACAACGGCCTCGCGGTACTCGAAGGGAAGCTGCGCGAGGGCGGCAACGATCCGCAGGCGGAGCTCGCGCGCCTCGGCAGCCGCCTCCGGGAGAGTCCCGAGCGGGCTGCCACGTGAGGCGTCCTCGATCGAGACCTCCACGGTGATCGGTCGCTTGCGGCGAGTCCGAGCGAGCGCAGAGTTGACGCCGATCCGATAGAGCCACGTGAAGAGAGCGGCGTCGCCCCTGTAGTTGCCGAGGTTGCGCCACGCTTGGACGAATGCGTCTTGAAGGACTTCATCGACATCTCGAGCGTCGTCGAGGATTCGAGCGAGCACGGCGCGCAGTCGGTGCTCGTACCGCCGCATGATCTCCGCGAAGGCGTCGAGATCGCCGTCTCGCGCACGCCGAGCGAGCTCGACGTCGGGCAACGGGTCAGGCGACACGGCGAGATCGTACGATTCGTGAACCGATACGAGCTGCGACCGCATCCAAAGAGGCATGCTGAACCTCATTTCCAAGCCGTGGGTGGCGTCCTGCCACGAAACGGCCGACAGCCTGTCCGACTACGTGGACGGCGAGCTTCGTGGGCGCCGCTTGGCGCGGGTTCGGCGCCACCTCGCCCGCTGCGAGCGCTGCCGGGCCTTGCTCGACTCCTTGACTCGAACGATCGACGAGCTGCGCGCGCTGGGCATGGAGGGGGCCGCCCCAGTGGGGACATCGGTCGCAGCCGGCGTGCTCGCGCGGATCGCGCCGGGCCGATCGTAAACACGGCGTCATCCGGCGTGGATGACTCGACGCGAACGGGAAGGCCTTGTCTTCCCGACGTCTGATCGCAGCCACACTCGGGAGTCTGGGCTTCGCCGCCTATGTTCTCGTCGTGCGCGGATCGATCACGATCGACCTCGGCCTCGGTCGCTCGACACGGTCGTTGGGACCGCTCGTCTGGCATATCGAAGCCCCACGGGACGTCGTCTTCGATGTCCTGTCCGCTCCTTACCTCGGAAGGACGCCACGTTCACTCGGACGCAAGCTGCGGGTACTCGAATGCGGGAACGACATGGTTCTCGCGGAGCACTACACACACGTCGGCCCGCTCGTGACGACGACGGTCGAGACCGTTCGCTTCGAGCCGCCCGAACGCGTCCACTTCCGTCTCGTCCGCGGTCCGGTGCCTCACGTGGTCGAGAGGTTCGAACTGCACGAGACCCCCGGCGGCACCGATCTCGAGTACTCGGGCGAGCTCGGCACCGATCTCTGGGCTGCTGGGCGGCTGTGGGGCGCTGCTACGGCCCGTTTCTGGGAGGACGCCGTCCGACGGTCCCTCGACGCAATCAAGGTCGAGTCCGAGCGGCGAGCCGGCTCGAAGGCCGGCCGCCGAATCGCGAGCCCCGAACGGCGCGCCTAATCAACGATGCGTCTCCTGCTGGCGCCTCGCGTCGAGGTGGAGTTGCGTTGCGCTCGTTTGCCGGATCCATCGGGCCAACGCGAATTGCAGGAGTCCCCGACGACCGTTGGCTTCGCGATGCGCTCGAGATCTCGCCCGGGTGAATCCCCAGCCGTATCTGTCGCATCGAAGAGATACATGACTCGAATCCGCGGTGCGCTCGGCGTTCTCGTCGTCGCATTCGCTCTCATAGTCGGCGGCTGCGGCGGCTCGGGCGACAAGTCGAGCGAGGAAGAGCTCGACGAGGCCTTGTCGAGCCTCGAGGAGGAGCTCGCGAAGAACCCGCCGGGCCCCGGGCTCGGCGAGGCGTCTCCCCCGCCTGCGGATGCGGCCGTGTGGAAGACCGATTTCACGCAAAGTCTCGTGTCGCTCGACGAGTTCCAGTCCGGAGGCCCTCCCAAGGACGGCATTCCGGCCATCGACGTCCCGCAGTTCACACGCGCAAACGAGATCGATTGGATCGACGAGCAAGAGCCGGTGATCGTCGTCGAGATCGACGGCGAGACCCGCGCCTACCCGATCCAGGTGCTCATCTGGCACGAGATCGCGAACGACCAGATCGGCGCGGTCCCGATCGCCGTCACGTTTTGCCCACTCTGTAACACTGCGATCGTCTTCGACCGCAGGCTGGACGGCGAGGTTTACTCCTTCGGCACGACCGGGAAGCTCCGCGACTCCGACCTCGTCATGTACGACCGAAAGACGGAGTCGTGGTGGCAGCAGTTCTCGGGCGACGCGCTGGTCGGAGAGCTCACCGGTAAGAAGCTCGAGCAGCTCCCGGTTCACACGGTCGCGTGGAGTGAGTTCCGGGCCGAGCATCCGAGGGGGCTTGTGCTGAATCGCGACACCGGATTCGCGCGGAACTACGGCTGGAACCCGTACGTCGGCTACGACTCGATCGATTCGCCGCCGATCTTCGCGACGCGCAACGAGGACGACGACCGGCTTCCGCCGAAGGAGCGCGTCGTCTACGTGGAGGTCGGTGAGGAGGCGTTCGCCGTGCCGTTCTCGTCTTTCGAGAAGGAACCGACGAAGATGATCGAGACGGGTCGAGGCGACCTCGTCGTCCGCTGGAAAGGCGGCGTCGCGTCCGCGCTCAACGCACCCAGGATCGAGTTCGGCCGGGACGTGGGGTCGGCCGCCGTGACGCTCGACGGCCGGCCGGTGCCGTTCCACGAGCCGTTCTGGTTCGCGGTCGCGGCTTTCCGATCGGACGTCCAGATCGTCGACGGCTGAGGGCTACTCGACGGTCACGGTCTTCGCCAGGTTTCTCGGCTGGTCGACGTTCAGACCGCGCAGCCGCGCGATCCGGTACGCAAGGAGCTGCAGCGGGAGGATCGCGAGCACGACCTGCAGGAATGCAGGCGTCTTCGGCACGTAGATCACGTCGTCGGCGTGGTGCTGGATGTCCTCGTTGCCGTCCGTCGCGATCGCGATCACGTGCGCGCCGCGCGCTCGGACCTCCTGGATGTTCGAGACGATCTTGTCGTAGACGTGGATGTTCGTCGCGACGACGACGACGGGCGTCTGCTCGTCGAGGAGCGCGATCGGGCCGTGCTTCATCTCACCAGCCGAGTACGCCTCGGTCGGGATGTACGAGATCTCCTTCAGCTTGAGCGCCCCCTCGAGCGCCACCGGCAGCCCGATGTGGCGACCGAGGTAGAGGAAGAAATGCGCGTCGTGATAGCGGCGCGCGATCTCCTCGATCGGGTGGTCGCCCTCGAGGAAGGTCTGGATCTTCCGTGGGAGCTTGTAGACGTAGTCGAGGATGAACTCGATCTCGCCCGGAGGCAGCGTCTCGCGGATCTGGGCGAGCTTGAGGGCGATGAGGTAGAGAAGCGCGACCTGGGCCGTGAACGTCTTCGACGCGGCGACGCCCGTCTCGAGGCCGGCGCGCGTGTACAGCACCGAGTCCACCTCGCGCGTCACCTGCGAGCCCATCATGTTGGTGATCGCGACCGTCCGCGCGCCGTGCTCGCGGGCGAGCTTGAGCGCCTCGATCGTGTCGCGCGTCTCGCCGGACTGCGTGATCCCGATGACGAGGTCCTGCGCGTTGATCACCGGATTGCGATAGACCCACTCGCTGGCGATGTCGAACTCGACCGGGACGCGCGCCCATTCCTCGATCACGTAGCGCCCGACGACGCACGCGTGATACGCGGTGCCGCAGGCGAGGAGCACGATGCGTCGGAGCTCCTTGACGTCCTTGCCGGACATGTCGAGCCCTTCGAGCACGAGGGTGCCATGGCGAACCCGGTCGCCGATCGTCTCCGCGACTGCCTGCGGCTGCTCGTAGATCTCCTTGAGCATGAACGTCTCGAAACCGGCTTTCTCGGCGCCCTCGTCGTCCCAGTCGAGCTCCATCGTCCCGTGGACGACAGGGCTCCCGTCGACGCGCTGGAACGTCGCGCCCTCGGGCCGGACGGCGACGATCTCACCGTCGCCCGGGAACTGAACCGTGCGTGTCTCCCTCAGGAACGCTGCGGCGTTCGAGGCCAGGAACATCTCGCCCTCACCGAGGCCGACGACGAGGGGGACCTGGTGCCGGGCACCGACGAGCATCCCCGGGTGGTCGCGATGGATGACGACGAATGCGAAGTGCCCTTCGAGCTCGCCGAATGCGAGGCGGACCGCCTCGACCAGATCGCCGTCGTAGTGGCGCTCGACGAGGTGCGTGACGGTCTCCGCGTCGGTCTCGGACGTGAACGTGTGGCCGTCTTCGCTCAGGCTCCCCTTCAGCTCACGGTAGTTCTCGACGATGCCGTTCAGGACGATCGAGATCTTCGAGGGATCGCAGCCGGCCAGCGGGTGCGCGTTCGCCTCCGTGACGCCACCGTGCGTCGCCCAGCGCGTATGCCCGAGGCCGGTGGTCGCGGCCGACGAGTTCGAGCCCGCTTGCGCTTTCAGGTTGTCGAGGACACCGACCGCGCGCACGTAGTCGAGTCCGTGGCTCTCGAGCAGCGCGAGACCGGACGAGTCGTAGCCGCGGTACTCCAGGCGCTCGAGCCCCTGGATGAGCAGCGGCTTGCACTCACGTGATCCGACGTATCCGATGATTCCGCACATCAGCTCTCACTAAACACGAAAGAGCCCGGTATCGCCCCCCGTCGGGCTCAGCCGAGCTCCCTCTCCACGAGCGCGGCGATGCTAGCACACATTCTCTCTGCATCTTCGGCATTTTCCGCCTCGGCCAGGACACGTACGACTGGTTCGGTGCCGGAAGGGCGAACGAGAATGCGGCCGCTGTCGCCGAGCTCCTCCGTCATGCGGTCGACCTCGTCGAGAACGGCTTGCCCGATCTCGCGCCGGGCAACGTGGACGTTCATCTTCGCCTGCGGATACCGCGGCATCACCGACGCCGCCTCGCTGAGCGTGCGCCCGCGCAGGGCCCCGCACAGCAGCAGCGCGGCCGCGAGCCCGTCACCCGCAACATGGCTTCCGAGCCAGACGATGTGGCCGGATTGTTCCCCGCCGAGCAGCGCGCCCTCGTCGCGCAGTGCCTCGAGGACGTAACGGTCGCCGACCGGTGTCGTGCGTACCCGGATTCCGTGGTGGGCCATCAGTCGATGGAATCCGAGGTTCGTCATCACCGTGACGGCGACGACGTCGACACCGAGCGCGAGCGCGAGGATCGCCAGGATCTGGTCGCCGTCGAGGGCCTCGCCACGCTCGTCGACCGCGAGCATGCGATCGCCGTCTCCGTCGAAGGCGACACCCAGGTCGAGGGACTCGCGTACAACGGTCTGTTGCAAGGCCACGAGGTCGGTCGCACCGCAGCCGACGTTGATGTTCGCCCCGTTCGGCTCGACCCCGAGGGCGTGCACCTCGGCGCCCAGCCGCTCGAACGCGCGCGGGGCGAGGGTCGAGTACGCGCCGTTGGCGCAGTCGACTCCGAGGCGGAGCCCTCTCAGGCCGGAGCCGAAGCGCTCGATGATACTCGCGAGGTAGCGCTCCCCGAGCCCGTCGACCCTCTCGATCGACCCGCCTCCCGGTCCGGAAGCGTCGAGCAGCCCCTCGATCGCCTCCTCCTCGTCGTCGACGAGCTTCCGGCCGTCGCCGTCGAAGAACTTGACGCCGTTGTACTCGGGGGGGTTGTGGGAGGCCGAGATGACAGCCCCGAGATCCTCGGCGAAGAGGGCGACCGCCGGGGTCGGCAGCACGCCGGCGAGGACGGCTGTGCCGCCGGCCGAGGCGATGCCGTCAGCAAGGGCGTCCTCGAGCGCGGGACCCGACCCGCGGGTGTCTCGCCCGACGAGGACGCGGCCCCCTGCTGCCCACAACGTCGCGGCCTTTCCGAGACGCTCGACGAGATCTGACGTCAGACTCTCACCGACGATCCCGCGGACTCCGTCCGTTCCGAAATAGTTACGCGCCATGGGAACGCTTGGGGTCAGACCCCACGGGTCTGACCCCGTGAGAGCGCCGCGTCACGGCGGCCGAGCCTAGCGCTTGCTGAACTGCGGCGCCTTGCGCGCCTTGTGCAAGCCCGCCTTCTTCCGCTCGACGATCCGAGCGTCGCGCGTGAGGAAGCCCTGGCGCTTCAACGGGACGCGCATCGCGGGGTCCGCCTCGACGAGCGCCCGGGCGATACCGTGCCTGACCGCGCCGGCCTGTCCGGAGACGCCTCCTCCGTGGACTCGTACGCGAAGGTCGTACGTCGATACGGCCTCGGCGACCTCGAGCGGCGCCATGACCATCTTCCGGTGGACGGCGCGGGGGAAGTACTCCTCGATGGTGCGGCCGTTGATCCACGTCTTGCCGTCGCCCGGCCGCAGGATCACGCGCGCGATCGACGTCTTGCGCTTGCCTGTGCCCAGGTACTGCGCCAGCTCGCTCACGAGAGCACCAGCGGCTTCGGCGCCTGCGCGGCGTGCGGATGCTCGGCTCCGGCATAGATCTTGAGCTTGCGAAGCTGGGCGTCCGCGAGCTTGTTCTTCGGCAGCATCCCCTTCACGGCTTTCCGCAGCACCTCGGTCGGGCGCCGCTCGAGCTGCTCTCGCAGCGTGCGCTGCTTGATCCCGCCCGGGTAGCCGGAGTGCCGGTAGTAGATCTTCGTATCGAGCTTCGAGCCCGTCACGGCGATCTTCTCGGCGTTGACGACGACGACGAAGTCACCGGTGTCGACGTGCGCCGTGTAGACCGGCTTGCCCTTACCGCGCAGTGTGTCTGCGATGCGGGTCGCCAGACGCCCGAGCGTCTGCCCCTCGGCATCGACGAGGAACCACTCGCGCTCGATCTCACCCGGCTTGGCGGTATACGTCTTCATCACAGAGAAACGGCGAACGCCCGTCCGCCGGCGCACGATTCTAGCAGCAGAAACCCCGTCATCCGGCCGGCTCGAGCGCCGCAGCAGGGGGCCGGCGAGCAACGAAGATCGCGATCGCGGGCGCCACGACCGCCGCGGTTCCGCCCACGGCGATGGCGACGGCTCCCCACTCCGAGTACGCGGCGCCGCCCAGGAGCGCCAGCGCCGCCCCGAGCAGGCCGGCTGCGAGATCCGTCGCTCCGATCAGGCGCCCCCGCTCGACGGGAGTCGCATGCGTCACGAGCTCGGCCGTAGCGGCGACGTACGAGATGTTCCAACCGAGCCCCAGCAGAAAGAGCGATAGTGACGTGCCGAGGATCGACTCGACCCAGGCAAGCATGATCGTGGACACGGCCATGATCGCGAGGCCCGAGATCAGCGACGGCCGGCGACCCACGCGGTCGATGAGCTGACCGATGACGAGGACGAGCGCGTACATCCCCACGATGTGCAGGCTGATGACGGTGAAGACGTCAGCCTGCTCGTGCCGGTGGCCGACGACGATGTAGCCCGCCAGGTTCATCACGCTGACCATCACCGCAAAGCTCGCCAGCGCCGCGATGACCGCCGAAGGAACTCCCGGCCTCCGGAGGATCTCGCGCAAGGGAGCCGGCGGCTCGACCGACGTGTCGGTGTCGCCGACCCGTTCCGCCACCTCGAGCTCGAGCGCGATCGTCCGAGGATCGGGGCGGATGAGAAGCGCAAGGACGACGCCGACCATCGCCATCGCCGCGGCGGCAAACCACGGCACGACGAGCGTGTCGAGCTCGAGCTCCTTTCCAGCGAAGAGCGGCCGAAAGACGAGCGGACCGAGAGCCGCGCCGAAGAGCGCGCCGAAGAGGACGTACGAGATCGCCCGTGCTCGCCGCTCGGCTGGATACATGTCCGCGGCAGCGGTGCGCGCGAGCAGCACGCTCCCGCTCATCGCGCCGACGGCGATGAAACCGAGGACGACGAGCAGCGCACTGTCGGCCGAACAGCCGAACGCCGTCAGTACGCATCCGACCGCCCCGATCCCGAATCCGCCCGCGATCACGGGAGCGCGGCCGACGCGGTCCATCAGACGTCCGGCCGGGAACGCGGCGAGCGCGCCCGCTGTGAGGAAGATCGCGGGCCCGAGTCCGAGTATCGACTCGATCCCGGTCACGAGAACGAGCGTGATCGTCGCGACAGCGACCACGAGCTGGATGGCGCCGGAGAGCAC
>DATFEK010000108.1:0-2027 GCA_035251305.1 Gaiellaceae bacterium
GTCGATAGGCTCAGCCCCATGTCCCAGGACGAGGTCCGCGCGCGGATTCAGAAGCTTCTGGTCACGGGCGACAACCGCCTGAAGCAGGGCGTCGCCCCCGAGAAAGTGCGCGCAAGCTACGAGGAGGCGCTGGCCGTCGCGCGCGAGGCGGGGCTCGAAGACACTGTCGGGCCGCTGGTCGAGGTCAGGCTCGCCGACCTCGAGCGGCGCGCGACAGAATCGCCTCCACCCGTTCCGCCTGCAGCCTGACGTCGTGGTCTCCGGCTGCTTCCCGCCCGGCGAGATTGGGACGGGGCAGCGCGGCGGCCTGTGACAGCGCAGATTCGAGCCCTGGCTCGTCGAGCGGATCCGTGAGAACCCCGGCCTCGGGCCTCACGAACTCCGGTGGGCCGCCGACGGTGGTGGCGACGACCGAGCGGGCGGACGCCATCGCTTCCAGGGTTGCGAGCCCGAAGGGCTCCACGAGGCTCGGCTGGCAGAGGACGTCGCAGGCCGCGATCCAGGACGGGACGTCTTCGTGGCCGACACGGCCCACGAGACGGATTCCGGCCCGACCTTCGAGCGCGCCCCGGAGCGGGCCGTCGCCCACGAACGCCAACGTCCCTTCGCCCCGTCGTTCGAAAGCGCTCGCGAGCCGGAGGACGTTCTTGCGCTCGGTGAGCCCACCGAGGCACAGGAACGAAGTCCCCTGGGACGGCCAGCCGAGCTGCCGTCGGGCTTCGTCGGCGTCGCGCGGCGAGAAGCGCTCGAGGTCGACGCCGCAGTCGACGACCTCGGTCTTACCGGCGGCCTCGGGAACGGCATTCTCGAGCTCCCGACGCAGCCAGCGTGAGACGGCGACGACGGTGGAAGCGCGCCGCACGACGTATCGTGTCGCTGCGCGAGCGCCCGGGAGTGAGCCGACGTTCGCGACGTCCTGTCCGTGCGCGGTGACGACGAGCGGCGCGCGGGAACCCAGTGCCGCGACGAGTCCTGCGGGCACGAGGAAGTGCGCATAGACGACGTCCGGCCGGAACCGTCGTGCGGTGCGGATCGTGTCGCGCGCGAGCTCCAGGTGACGACGCCGCCCGCCGGACCGTCGATCGACGACGGCTCTTTCGATGTCATGGCCGCGCGCGACGAGCTCGCGCTCGAGATTGGCGACGAAGACGCCGAGGTCCGGATCGTCCGGGCCCGGGTACATCTGCGAGACAAGGAGGATCTTCATTGAGCCCACGAATCGTGACGATTTCGGCACGAAACCGTGAGTGTCGTGGCACGCCCGAGCGGATGAGCGAGCAGGACGAGTCGTTCGAGCCCGATGCTCTCAGCCCCTTCGTGCTGGTCGGCTCGTGGGCGAATAGCACGCATGTACATCGCCGTCGAGATGAGGTGACGATCGACTTCATCCGACACGTCCCGGACCGCGCGCGGCCCGTTCTCGTCGCCCGAGCCCTCGTCTCAGCACCTCGTTGCCGACGAGCTCCGCGATCAGCTGGACCAGGCGTGGCGTGGCTACCATGAGTGGTCGATGCCGGAGGACGCCGATGACTGACGAGGCTCGGCCGCAGGGCCGCGTGTTCCGGAGAGACGAGATGGTTCCGCTCCGACGAATGCCAGAGCAGCCGAAGCGCGAGCTCGACCCGGAGATCCTCGCGACTCTCGAGCGCGGGCGCCGCAAGCGGATTCAGGAATATCTCGACAGCCGGCGCGAGAAGTAACCCCGCGAGGGTTAGTCGCGCGTCACCTGCAGGAGGCCGAGGCACATCTCGTCGGTCGTCCCCTCGCCCCAGAGGATGTAGCGCGGGGTTTTCGGAATTCCGTGCTCGCCGTGCATCCGCTTGTGCACGTCGTGCCGGCAGGTGACCCGGACGACGTCGCCCGGCTCCGCACGCACCGGTTTCGCGAGCGTGTAGGCGTTCTGCCAGTGGAAGTCCCAACGCGGGATGTCGAGCAGAACTCGGGCTCGCGGCGTGCCGGGGTTGAGCTCGAGCCGGATCGACGCACCGAGCAGGTGCATGTGACCGGCGGCGATGTGAATCGTCGTT
>DATFEK010000244.1:0-9216 GCA_035251305.1 Gaiellaceae bacterium
CGTTGTACGCGAGCGTCACAGCCTCGGACGCGGGTTCACCCGCAAGTGTCCGCTCGAGCCTCCTCGCCGAGTACCGCGTGACGAGCCGGTCCATTGGTTCGAACAGGACGCGGTAGATCTCCCGGAGAATGCCTTCGATACGACCTCCTGAGGCTGCCGGAACCGACCGCCCCACGCCGCGAACTTCTCGATACAGCTCGGAGACGTTGTAGTCGACCGCGAGGACGAGCGTCAGCCCGAGGAACGCCGCCAGCGCGAGCCACGGCTGTCCGGTTGTGTAACCGAGCGCAGCAAAGAGCGCGGCGTTCACGACGAGATCGGCCTCAGTGTCCAGGTACCGGCCTGCCAGGGTGACTCGACAGGACACGCGTGCCAGCTGGCCGTCGGCGTTGTCGAGAACCGTCTTCACCTGCAGCAGCACGGCAGCCACAAGGTGCTCTCCGCAGGCTAACGCAGCCGCGGCGGCGAGACCTGCTGTCGCGTTCGCGAGAACGACCACGGGTGGCGGAATACGTAGTCGCAGCAGCCAAGGTACAAGCACGCCGGCCAGCGGTCGGAAGATCCATTCCAGCGCGACCTCGCGGCCCGCACGACGCTCGTGCAAGGACGCTTGGGCCGGGACCTGCGGGTTCTCGGTCGAGCTGCTCATCCCGGTGTCGCCGATCGTAGATACTGTGCTCGTGAGCCCTGAGGGATGGAGCGAGGTGGACGGGGCGCTCGAGCGCACGTTTCAGCTCGAGAGCTTCGTCCAGGCTCTCGCGTTCGTGAACCGCGTCGGAGAGCTTGCGGAAGCCGAGAATCACCACCCGGACATCGCGATCCACTACAACCGCGTGACCCTGCGCTGGTGGACGCACACGGCCGGCGGGATCACCGACCGCGACCGGGACCTCGCCGAGAAAACGAGCGGACTCGCTCCTTAGCCGGTACCGCCCGGCCCGGCGACTTCGCGACAGCGCGAGAGATCCGAGTGACAACTTCACTTGGAAAAGCTCCGCGCCGGAGCCTCAGCGCTCGGACTGCCGCTCGCTCATCGCGGTCTCCGTCTGGCTCGACGGCGTGCTCGCCCCGGCTCGAGGCCGGCTCTACCGCGCGCGGACGTTTCTCGCGACCTAGTGGTGGCTCGACGTCGACGTCGTCGACCGAAGCAGCTCTCTCTCAGAGACGTTCCGCGCGCATCGTGCAGGCAGGATCGCTCCTCGCACTTCGCCGAGCTCG
The DNA here is from genome assembly GCA_035251305.1 of Gaiellaceae bacterium. Lineage (GTDB taxonomy): Bacteria > Actinomycetota > Thermoleophilia > Gaiellales > Gaiellaceae > GMQP-bins7. Next base: position 1,219 of record DATFEK010000244.1, read on the forward strand.
AGGTCTCCTGCACGGCCGCGGAGGATCACCTCGTCGTCATCCTCGAGAAACGCCCGCGTGCTGCCGTCACCGAGCCGGATCGGATGCGCCCCGTTGCGCGCGAGCTCGATGAGCGATCCCTCGCTCCCCTGCTCCGAGCCCGAGATCGTGCCTGAGGCGAAGAGATCCCCGGTGGCGATCGAGGCGCCGTTGACGGTCGCGTGCGCAAGTTGCTGGGGCATCGTCCAGTAGAGCCCGCGGGCATTCGTCCGCGAGACGACCGTCCCCGAGAGCTCCACCTCGAGCTCGATGTCGAGCGCGCAGTCTCCGGAGACGCGCAGGTACGGAAGCGGCTCGGGGTCTTGGAGGGGCGCCGCGACGAAGCGGTCCTCCAGGAGCGCAAGTGGCGTCACCCAGGCCGAGATCGACGTGGCGAACGACTTTCCGAGGAAGGGGCCGAGTGGTTGATACTCCCACGCCTGGATGTCGCGCGCGCTCCAGTCGTTCACGAGGACGACACCGAAGACGTGATCTCGGAACGCCGACCCGGGGACGAACTCCCCGAGGCGGCTTCCGACCCCGACGACGAACCCGAGCTCGAGCTCGATGTCGAGGCATCGAGTCGGGCCGAACTGTGGCTCGGTGTCGTGGGGCACGTTCGCCTGGCCACACGGCCGAACGACGGGAGTCCCGCTGAGGACGACCGTACCGGAGCGGCCGTGGTAGCCGACGGGAAGATGCCTCCAATTCGGGAGCAGCGGTTCCGCATCGGGTCGGAAGAGACGGCCGAGGTTCGTCGCGTGCTCGAGCGAGGCGTAGAAGTCGAGGTAGTCGCCCACGACGAACGGGAGATGCGTCGTCGCCTGCTCGAGCGGAACGAACTCCGCACCACGGGTGACGAGGCGGTCGATCCGTGTGAGCGTGTTCTCCCAGACCGAGCGCCCGAGCGCGAGGAACGGGTTGAGGCTCGTCGCCTCGAACACATCGCCGAGGCCCGCTGCGGCGAGGTCGAGGACGCCGTTCCCGACTCGAAAGCCGACCCGCGGGTCGTCCCCGTCGAGGGAGAAGACCCCGAATCCGATTCCCCCGTTCACAGCGGGAGCACTCCGAGCGCCTCCAGCTCCTCGACCGGCTCGAAGAAGCTGCAGCTTCCGATCGAGTGGAGCCTCTCGCGGCGCGCGCGCGCGAGCTCTCCTGCACGCGCCGAACGGTCGCGCCAGGAAAATGCCTCGGCGTCCAGCTCGAAGGCGGTGCGATCCGTCTCCTCGAGCGCGCGCTCTTCATCCCCGAAGACCACCGCCGCGAGCAGATTGAGGAATCCGTGCTCGCCGTCCGATCGGACCGCGTGGTGGAGGCCGGCCGTTGCCTTGAAGACGAGCTCCCGCTCGCGGCAGGAGCGAATGAAACCCGAGAGCGATTCGACATCCGGCACGGCAGCACCTCCGCACCGGACCTTCGCCCGGAGGCCGAGCTCGGCAATGCGATCGAGACGGTCCTCGAGCCCGTCGTCGAGCGGCGTCTCGACGTAGACCTCGCCGAGATCGGTGACCCCAGACCCAAGGTCGAAGTCTGGATGGGTCTCGGCGGCCACCACCCTCGGATCGTGGGCGAGCGCGGCGTTCAGCACAACACTTATCCCTCGACCGAGGTTCGGCAACTCCCCGAGCCGCGACGCCGGACAGACGAACCGCCCGAGCATGAACGAGTCCCTGCTCTCACCAGCCCGCGCGTCCTCTGCGAGGGCTTCGGGGAGCGGCAGCGACGCCGGTGGAAAGAGCGGCGCGTGATCGATGAGCTTCCCCAGGAGAGCTACCCGGGCGTCACCGTGCGGGTCCATCGTCCGCGGATCTTCGCAGAGCTTTGCTCACGCGCCGGCGGCCTCGGCCTTGCGCAGGCCGAGGAACGCCCACGTCCAGAACGCGACGCCCATCCCGATCGCGAGCGCGAAGGCGCCGAGGACGTGCGGGGCGTCTCCGGCGATGAAGCCGCGGCCGGTCTCGAGCAGGTATGTCACGGGGTTGACGGACGCGACGCCTTCGATCCATCCCTGCAGGAGATCGAGCGGGACGTAGACCGGCGCGAAGAAGAGAACCAGGAAGACGGGCATCTGCATGAGCGGTGCGGCCTGGATCGTCCGGAAGCGCATGGCGATGCCGCCCGCCCAGAAGAAGCCGCAGAAGTTGACGAGCGCGGCGAGGACGTAGAGACCGCCGAGGTCGACGGCGCCGCCACCGACGTTCATCCCCACGGCTAGCGCGACGACGGTGAGGATCACGGCGACGACGAGCCAGCGGCACAGCGCGGCCAGCGCGTAGCCGAGGACGATCCCGCTGCGATGCGGCGCGGCGAGCAGCAGCCGCTTGGCGAACCCGCCCTCGAAGTCCCGCGCCAGTCCGAACCCGGTGAAAACGCCACTGAACGCGGCCGACTGAAGCAGGACGAAGACGAACTGGAACGCCGTGTAGCCCGGCTCGAAGTCGAACCCCGGAACGTCGTTCAGCTGCGAGAGGCCGCCCGCGAACGCGGTGAAGAAGAAGAGCGGGAACAGCATCGTCGGAAGGACGATCTGCGGGTTCGTGAGGGCGTTCTTGAGCGTCCGCCACGCGACGCCCGAGACGACGTCCCACATCCTCATGTGCGCGTCATCCTGGTTCGCAGGGCCCGCGAGGCGAGCATGAGCGAGACGATGCCGAGCGCGATCACGAAGCCGAACCCGAGAGCGAGCGCCTGCGGATCCCAGCCCGTGATGATCAGGCTGCGGACGCATTCGATCATGTACGAGACGGGATTGAGCGTGGCCGCGATGCGGAACCATTCAATTCCGATGAGATTCCGCGGCGCGTTCATCGAGGAGATGAAGAGGAAGACGAAGAGGACCGGGAAGAGCGCCTGGATCGTCTCGCCCGAGCCCGTCCTGAACGCGAGCCACGCACCGAGCGCTCCGAACGACAGCGCCACGATGACCCCATATGCGAGGAGAACGAGGATCCCGAGCGGCCCCGACTCGAACCGGACCCCGGCCGTGAGACCGACAGCTAGGTAGAAGAGCACCTGCACCATCCCGAGCACGACGACGCCCGCGAGCTGCCCGATGAGGAGCGGCCAGTCTCGGAGCGCGGTCAGCGAAAGGCGATTGATGAACCCCGTCTGGACGTCACGCGCGAGGTCCGTGCCCGCGTTCATAGTCGAGAAGAGAGCGCCCTGGATGAAGGGAACGGCGAGCGCGAAGGCGAGGAACGACGCCGTCGGGAAGCCCGGAAGATCGGTCGACGAGCGTAGGCCGCCGGCGTTCACCGCCATGAGCGCGACGGGGAAGACGAGCGGGGGAATCACACTCGCCGGCTGGCGCGACGTGCGAACGATCGAGCGACGGGCAATCGCCCCGACCTGGGGCAGACTGCTCACCGCTTACCCGTCACGTGCTCGGCCGTCTCGGCCTCTTCCGTCGCGCCCTCGAGTGTACGCCCCGTCTTGGCGAGAAAGACGTCGTCGAGCGTTGGCGCCCGAAGCTCGAGATCGACGATGTCGACGCCGTTCTGGTCCACCGCACGCACGATGTCGGTCAGCCCGAGCCCGTCCCGCAGGCGCACCGCTACGTCGCGAGTCGTGGCAAGCGGCTCGCCGAAGCGCGCGAGGAACTCGGCGATGCGCGGCCGGTCCTCGTCCCGATGTGGAATCGCGTGCACGCTCGGTCTTCCGATCTCCGCCTTCAGGTCGGCGGGCGTGCCCTCCGCGACGAGCCTCCCCTGGTCGATGATTCCGACTCGATCCGCGAGGACGTCGGCCTCCTCGAGGTACTGGGTCGTGAGGAACACCGTCACGCGGTCTTCCCTCCGAAGGAGCGAGACCTCTTCCCAGAGCGCCGTGCGACTCTGGGGATCGAGGCCCGTCGTCGGCTCGTCGAGGAAGAGGACGCGAGGGCTGTGGATGAGCGCGAGCGCGAGATCGAGGCGCCGCTTCATGCCACCCGAGTAGCCGGACACCTTGCGATCGGCGGCGTCGGCGAGCCCGACGCGGTGGAGAAGCTCCTCCGCGCGCGCAGCACGCTGGTCTTTGCGAACGCCTTGGAGCGTGGCCTGGAGCCGGAGGTGATCGCGTCCGGTCAGAAGCGGGTCGAGAGCCGCCTCCTGCAGCGCGACGCCGATGAGCGAGCGCACCTTCGGCCCGTCCTTGACGACGTCGTAGCCGCCGACGCGCGCCGTTCCCGCCGTCGGGGGCAGCAGCGTCGTCAAGACGTGAACGGTCGTGGACTTCCCGGCGCCGTTCGGCCCGAGGAAGCCGTAGATCTCGCCAGGAGCGACGGTGATGTCGATCCCGTCGACAGCTCGTGGCCCCTTCTTGTACTCGCGAACGAGTCCGTCGACCTCGATTCCGTTGTCCGACGGATCCACCGTCCAACACTAGCGAGGGCCGCTCCGCTCTCAGAGCGGCTCGAGAGGGAGCTTCGCCGCGACCACAGGCTTCCCGCCACGCTGGTAGGCGACGTCGACCGAGTCGTTCTGCCGATACGTCCCGGCGATCCCGACCCACATCGACAACCAACGCCAGAAACCGAGCTTGCCCTCGCCACGCAGCTCGCGTTGGAACAAGAGCGTTCGACCCTCGACCCGGAAGTCCGTGCCTTCCTCCTGCTGGACGCCGTTCACGAACACCTGGAAAGGGCGAACCACATCGCCCGGTAGCCGCACGCGCGTTCTCCGGGACGCCTGTTCCGACACGTTCATAGAATGGCAGCCGGTGCGCAGGTTCTCCGCCCTGTCCGGACTCGCGCTGCTTGCGGCGGTACTGGCTCCCTCGGCGATGGCCGACGGCGGCGGCTTCGCGCCCGTGGCGCCCGAGTCGCCGAATGCCGAGGGGATCCGCGACAGCTTCCTCTTCGTCTCGATCTTCGTCGTCGGGATCTTCGTTCTCGTCGAGGGCCTCCTGATCGCCTTCATCGTCCGCTACCGTCGGCAGAAGCGCTCGCGCTTCGCGGACGGAGCTCAGGTGCACGGTGCGACGAAGCTCGAGCTCCTCTGGACAGCGTTCCCGGTCGTCGTCCTCGCGCTCATCGCCGCATTCGTCTTCGTCGAGCTCCCGGGGATCAAGAACGTCCCCGCGGCCGGCGCGACCGGACAGCTCGAGATCGACGTGACCGGGCGGCAGTTCTACTGGCAGTTCGAGTATCCGAACGGGGTCGTCGCGATCGACGCGATGGCCGCTCCGGCCGGCGTTCCCGTCCTCCTCGAGGTCACGGCGCCGGACGCGGACGTCGTCCACTCCTGGTGGATCCCGGCGCTCGGGGGCAAGATCGACGCGATCCCCGGAACCGTCACCGAGACCTGGTTCCAAGCGGAGAACCCCGGGACGTACACCGGCCAGTGCGCGGAGCTGTGCGGTCTCGAGCACGCGCAGATGCTGGCCTCCGTCGACGTCTTGCCCCAGGCCGAGTTCGAGGCCTGGCTCGAGGGGCGACGGGAGGCACAGAGCGCCGGCACGGGCGAGCTCGGCAAGGAGCTGTGGGAGGGCGTCTGCGCCAAGTGCCACGGCTTGACAGGCGAGGGCGGGATCGGGCCGCGGATCGCCGGCTCGCTCGCCCTCTCCGACCCGGCCGAAGTCGAGGGCCTCGTCCGAAACGGGCGCGGCGCCATGCCCGCAGTCGGGTCCGAGTGGACGGATGAGCAGATCCTCGCTCTGACGAACTACCTGAGGGAGAACCCGCCGAGTGGCGGATAGAGCCGCATCGACGCCTGCCTGGCAGCGCGGAAAGGTCGTGAGCTGGCTCGTGACCACGGACCACAAGCGCATCGGGATCCTCTACATCTGGACGGCTCTCGTCTTCTTCGTGCTCGCGGGCCTGATGGCCCTCGTCTTCCGGCTCCAGCTCGCGCAGGCGAACGCGGACGTGCTCGGCCCCGACCGCTACAACGAGCTCATCACGATCCACGGCACGGCGATGGTGTTCCTCGTCGTCGTCCCGCTGCTCGCGGGCTTCGCGAACTACCTCCTGCCGCTCATGATCGGCGCCCGGGACGTCGCGTTCCCACGCCTGAATGCCCTCTCCTACTGGCTCTTCTTCCTCGGCGGTGCCGTGTTGATGCTGAGCTTCTTCGCCGACGGAGGGGCAGCAGACACGGGCTGGACCGCGTACCCGCCGCTCTCGACGCAGGCTCCCGGTAACGGACAGGACCTCTGGATCCTCTCGCTCCACATCCTCTCGGCCTCGACGCTCGCCGGTGCGATCAACTTCATCGTCACCATCCACAACCTCCGGACACGCGGGATGACGTGGATGCGCCTGCCGCTCTTCGTCTGGTCGATCGAGCTCTACGCGTGGCTGCTGATCGCGATCCTCCCCGTCCTCTCGGCCGGTCTCACGCTGCTCCTGCTCGACCGCGGCATCTCGCTCGGGCCGTGGGACGTACAGACCCATTTCTTCGATGCGGCCGAGGGCGGGGCGCCCGTCCTCTACCAGCACGCGTTCTGGTTCTTCGGCCACCCCGAGGTCTACGTGATCATCCTGCCCGCCTTCGGGATCATCTCCGAGGTGCTTCCCGTCTTCGCGCGCAAGCCAGTCTTCGGCTACAAGGCGATCGCGGCCTCGACAGTGGCGATCGGCTTCTTCTCGATGCTCGTGTGGGCTCACCACCTCTTCACAGTCGGCCTTCCTGTCTCGCTGCAGGCGTTCTTCATGATCGCGTCGATGATCATCGCCGTCCCAACGGGGATGAAGATCTTCAACTGGCTCGCGACGCTCTGGCGCGGGAACCTCCACTTCGACACTCCGATGCTGTTCGCGCTCGGGTTCCTCTCCGTCTTCGTCATCGGAGGACTCTCGGGCATCTACCTCGCCGCGTTCCCGATCGATTGGCAGGTGCACGACACGTACTTCGTCGTCGCGCACTTCCACTACGTCCTCTTCGGGGGCGCGGTGTTCGCGATCTTCGCCGGCCTCTTCTACTGGTGGCCGAAGATGTTCGGACGGCTTCTCGACGAGAAGCTCGGGAAGTGGCACTTCTGGACGCTCTTCGTCGGCTTCAACCTCGCGTTCTTCCCCCAGCACCTTCTCGGGCTCGAGGGGATGCCACGGCGCGTGTACACGTACTCGGACGAGAGCTGGGAGGGCTACAACCTCGCGTCGACCATCGGCTCGTACGTCATGGGGCTCGCGATCCTGTTCTTCATCGTAAACGTATGGCGGACCTCCCGGAGCGGGCCGCGGATCGGCAATGATCCCTGGCAGGCGGACACGCTCGAGTGGTACGCGACCTCGCCGCCTCCACCCCACAACTTCGACGAGGTCCCGTACGTCACGAGCGCGCGACCGCTCTACGATCTCCGGCGGAGGCTGCGTGAGCAACGAGGAGAACGAACGCTTGGCTGACGCACGTGTACCCGGCGCGTTCTTCCGGCTGTCGGCCGGCGCTGCCGCGGTCGCGGTGGGCCTCGTCGTCGTGAGCGCCGTGCTCGAGCTGGGAACGACGCACTGGGGCCTGGCGCTCGTGGCGCTTCCTCTGCTGGTCGCGAACGCGGTCGCGGCGCGCCTCGCGTATCCGCAGCTCTTCGTGCGAGCCGTCGGCGCAGTCGTGCTCTTCCTTTTCGCGATCGCGCTCGGCGGAGTCGTCGCCTGGAGCGGGGAGGCCGACTGGGCGAGCCTGCTGCATGTCGGGACGGCCGGTGCGGCCTTCGGCGCCTCGCTGCTCGTGGTCGCCGCTGCGCTTCACGGCGCCCCCCTGCCCCTCGCTCGGGCTCGCGACTACCTGACGCTGACGAAGCCGCGGATCATGACGTTGCTCCTGCTCACCGGCGCAGCAGGGATGTTCGTGGGCGCCCAGGGCGCGCCACCGCTCGGCCTCCTCGCCGTCACCATGCTCGGCCTCGGGCTCGCATGTGGCGGCGCGTCGGCGCTCAACCACGTGCTCGATCGCGACATCGACGCGCTCATGGGACGCAGGACGAAGGAGCGGCCGGTGGCTTCGGGACGCATGACGCCAGAGCAGGCGCTCGAGTTCGGGCTGCTCCTCTCGGCGCTCTCGTTCG
>DATFEK010000245.1:0-2530 GCA_035251305.1 Gaiellaceae bacterium
GCTCCCAGCGATCATTCCGAGCGGCATGAAGGAGTTTCGGCAGAGGCCGGGAAGGTGAGCCGGTCATGGCCCTGTCACGGCTTCTGTCGCGGTCCCAGTCGCGGGAACAGGTTGTCGACCCTCAGCCGGTCGAGCCCGAGGACGCGATCCCTCGCCTCCACGCCGTGCCGGCCTCCGAGCTCCCACCTGCTCCGCTCGCCCGAGAGGACGTGATGGCGAACGTCATTGCCTTCGCGAACCAGAAGGGCGGTGTCGCGAAGACGACGACGACGCTGAACCTCGGCGTCGCGCTCCACGAGTTCGGCCACCGTGTCCTCGTCGTCGACCTCGATCCGCAGGGCAACCTCACGATGAGCCAGGGGATGAACCCGGATGCGATCGAGCGCTCGATGTTCGACGTGCTCGTCCATCGAGTTCCCATCTCGGACGTGATCGCGACCGTCGAGGTCGACATCGCCGTCGCGTCGATCGATCTCGCCGGGGCCGAGCTCTCTCTCTCGGCGCTGATCGGCCGCGAGCGTGCGCTCGAGAAAGCGCTCGTCGAGGTGCGCGACCGCTACGACTACATCCTCATCGACACGCCTCCGTCCCTCGGCTTGCTGACGATCAACGCCTTCGTCGCGGCCGACGGCGTCATCGTGCCCGTGCAGTGCGAATACCTCTCCCTGCGCGGGCTCGTCCAGCTCGAGAACACGCTCTCGATGGTGCGCGAGAACCTCAACCCGCGCGTTCACGTCCAGGGCATCGTCCCGACGATGTACGACGGACGGACGCTACACGCCCGCGAGGCGATCGAGATCCTCGAGGAGCATTTCGGCGATCTCGTCTTCGATACGCGGATTCGGAAGACCGTTCGCTACGCGGAGGCACCGGTCAAGGGAAGCTCGGTGCTTCGCTACGACCCCACTGGCGCCGCGGCGCAGGCGTACCGCGACCTCGCGAAGGAGGTGCTCGATGGCGCGCAAGCGCGCGACGATGCGTGAGGGCCCGCTGGCCGAGCTCTTCCGGAAGACCGAGGCCGCGCAGCGCGCCCAGGACGCAGGTCCGGAGGGTGAGCCGGCAGTGGCGGCCGAGGAGACCGTCCCGGACCGCCGAGCGCAGGCAGCGCTCGAGGAGACCGTCGAGCACGTCCACGACTTCGCCGAAGAAGCCGCCCTCGCGCCGGCGCCGCCTGCCCCGGAGGACATCCCGTCCGAGGCCGCAGCGTCGCGGGCCGCCGCACGCTATTTCCAGACGATGCTCGAGCCCGCGCCGCGCCTCCATCGGGTGCCTCCACCGAAGGGAGCTGCGTACATCGCCGCCATCCGCGTCGTCGGGGTCGGTGGCGCCGGCCTGAACGCGATCCATCGCATGATGGACGCCGGGATCGCACAGGTCGACTTCGTCGCCGTGAACACCGACCTCCAGGCGCTCGCGGTCTCCGACGCGCCGATCAAGATCTCGATCGGCGCGGGGGTCACGCAGGGGCTCGGCTCGGGCTCCGATCCCGCAGTGGGCAGGGACGCCGCTGAGGAGGCGGTCGACCAGCTGAAGACCGCCCTACGCGGCTCCGACATGGTCTTCGTGACCGCGGGAGAAGGAGGTGGCACCGGCACAGGGGCGGCGCCCGTCGTCGCTCGTATCGCACGGGAGCTCGGCGCCCTGACCGTGGGAATCGTCACGACACCCTTCCGCTTCGAAGGGACGCGACGCCGCGCCGCGGCCGACCGGGGCGTCGAGGAGCTGAGAGCGGCGTGCGACACCGTCATCGTGATTCCCAACGATCGCCTGCTCGAGGTGCTCGACCGCTCGACCTCCATGGTCGACGCGTTCAAGATCGCCGACGACGTCCTGAGGCAGGGCGTCCAGGGCATCTGCGACCTGATCACGACTCCCGGGCTGATCAACCTCGACTTCGCCGACGTGCGAACGGTGATGCAGAACGCGGGGTCAGCGCTGATGGGCATCGGCTACTCGACCGGACAGAATCGCGCACGCGAGGCGGCGGAGCGAGCGCTCGGATCGCCACTGATCGACGCGGAGATCGTCAGCGCGCGCGGAATCCTGCTCTCGATCGCGGGCGGCGACGATCTCTCGCTCGTCGAGGTCAACGACGCGGCCGAGGTCGTTCGGCAGACCGCGACCGACGAGACGAACATCATCTTCGGAGCCACCGTCGATCCGCGCCTGACCGGGCAAGTGTGGGTGACCGTGATCGCCACCGGTCTCGGCGGGACGCGCCGCCGCTCGAGCCGGCCCGACTTCGAGGCGCCGTCGCACTCGTCGCGCGGCTCCGAGCACGACCTCCCGTCGTTCCTCGATCAGGGCTGACAGAGCGCACAGGAGCGTGCGCTCGCGTTCGGCCGAGTGACCTCCGCCACTTCGAGACCGTTCCCGGCGTCCTGGCTAGCCGATCCGGCGGTTGAGGTAGCGGTCGACCCGAAGGGCGAGCCTCGCCGGGTTCCACGCGTTGACGAAGTCCGCGTGCCCCGAGAACTGTCCGCCCGAGGCGAGCTCGCGCGACGCGTCGCTCGAGACTTCGTAGTAGACG
>DATFEK010000247.1:0-2526 GCA_035251305.1 Gaiellaceae bacterium
GAGGCCCGCCGCCTCGGCTCGGGCAACGAGCCTTCGCTGCTCGCGTCGATCGGGCCAGAGGGTGATGACCGATCCGAGGAGGAAGACCAGCCCGGCAAGCCAGATGAGGTTGACGAGCGGCTTGACGAAGACCCGGAAGTAAACGCTCCCGTCCGGATCGATCTGTTCCGCGATGACGAACAGGTCCTCACCGGTCAACTTGTCGGTCCGGATCCCCACCTCGTTGGAGACCTGCTGCTCGATGGTGTACGCGTTCTTGCCGGCCTCGAGCGTTCCAAGCTCCGAGCCGCCACGCGAGATGTCGAGCCTCGCTCTGATCTCGGTCGCGTTGGCTGTTTGCCGCTCGTCGAGCGATTTGTAAACGAGCGTGTAGTCCCCTATCTCGAGCGACTCTCCGCGTGCGAGCTTCGCCTCCGCGACGGAATCGAACGCGCTCGAGCCCGCCACGCCGATCGCGAGCAGGACGATCGACGCGTGTACAACGTAGCCCCCGTATCGGCGCCGGTTGCGAGACATCAACGACGAGAACGCGCCGGGCCAGGACGTCGCGCCGAGAGCCTTGCGGGCGCGCGTGCCGCGAGCGAACTCCATGACGATCGTTGCTGCCACGAACGCCGAAAACGTGTAGGCGACGAGGCCGGGAGTCGAGCTACCGGCGCCGAGGACGAGGAGCAGGACGCCTGTCGCCAGCGCGACGAGTGTCGGCCAGCGAAACGTCGTGACCAAGCCCCGAAGCGAGGCTCTCCGCCAGGCGACGAGCGGCCCGATTCCCATCAGCAGCAAGAGCGGGAGCCCGAAGACACGCAAGAAGAAGTCGTAGTACGAGCGCCCGAGGACAACCGCTTCGCCGCGAATCGCCTCGGACAGCATCGGGTACACGACACCCCAGAGGATCGCCAGACAGAGCGCGAGGAGCAGCAGGTTGTTGTAGAGGAATGCAGCCTCTCGAGAGATCGGCGACTCGAGCCTGGTCGGCGAGCGTAGCTGCGGGAGTCGCCAGAAGACGAGTCCGAGCGAGACGGCGACCGTGACGCCGATGAAGGCCAGGAACCAGGGCCCGATCGAACTCTGGGTGAATGAGTGGATGGAGTTGACGACGCCGGAGCGGGTGAGGAACGTGCCGAAGAGCGAGAGCGAGAACGCGAGGATCACGAGGAGAACGTTCCAGACCCTGAGCATTCCTCGCTTTTCCTGGATCATCACCGAGTGGAGGAATGCCGTGGCAGCGAGCCAGGGCATGAGCGCGGCGTTCTCGACGGGATCCCAGGCGTAATAGCCACCCCACCCGACCTCGACGTACGCCCAGTGGGCGCCGAGGAGCTGCCCGATTCCGAGTGCTGCCCACGCGAACAATGTCCAACGGCGGGTCGCGACGAGCCACCGCTCGTCGAGCCGCCCGGACAGGAGCGCGCCCAGCGCGAACGCGAAGGGGACCGTGAGCCCGACGTATCCGAGGTAGAGCAAAGGCGGATGAACGAGCATGTACGGGTTCTGCAGGCTCGGCGTCATGCCCGCGCCGTCGGGTGGTGGGGCTTGGGTCGCGAACGGGCTCGCGACGGCAACGACGAGAAACGAGAAGAAGACCGCAACGGCGGCGAAGACCGGAACGACCCAGACGATGAGATCACGTGCCCACCTCCGGTTGAGGCTCACGGCAGCGGCACCGAAGGCAGTGAGCACGAGCAGCCAGAGGAGCAGCGAGCCCTCCTGCCCGCCCCAGAAGGCGGAAATCGTGTACGCAGTCGGCAGCGCCTCACTCGTCGTTCGCGCGACGTACGTGAAGGAGAAGTCGTGGCGGAGGAGTGCCGCGAGGAGGACGAGCGAGGCCAAGAGGGTCGTCAGGAACGCGGCGATCAGCGCGTTCTGCGCCGAGTGCGCCAGCCGCCGACGGCCGAGGTGAGCGGCGGTTGCGCCTGCGATGAGGGCGTACGTGGAGAGGCCGAGGGTGACGACGAGCGCAGCGCGACCCAGCTCGGGCATGGCTCGCTCGCCCGCTAGGCGGAGTCGCCGCTCTGCTTGGGGGCGTACTTCGAGGGGCACTTCGTGATCATGGAGCCGGGCTCCGCGACGAACACGCCTTTGCGGAGCCGGCCGTCGATCACGATGTGACGTCCCACCTTGAACAGGTCGGGGACCGAGCCTGAGTAGCGAACGACCACGGTGGAGCTCGTCTTGCCCCCGATGTCCCTGAGCTTGAAGCGCAGGCCTCCGGCGTGAGCGTCGCCGGCGACAGGGCCGACGACGAGCCCTGCAAGCTGGACCTCACCCGAGCGGCCCTGAAGCTGGCTCGGAGCGATCGACGGGTTTCCGCCGCCCGCGATCGACGTATACAGCAGGAAGACGGCAAGGACCGCAGCTACCGAGAGTGCGATCACGAGCCGCGCCGGACTCGCTTTGCGTGCCACGGGAGGAGTTTAGCCCCGACGAGCGCGAAGCTTGCTGAACAGCGACTTCTTAAGCTCGATCGTGCTCGGGAATCCTGCGATCTGGCATCCGATAGCCGTGCTCGACGCACAGCGAGCCCGG
>DATFEK010000250.1:0-10712 GCA_035251305.1 Gaiellaceae bacterium
CTGCCGGACGACCTGCTCATGGTGACTGCGACCCAGACGCTCGTTCTGGTCGACCTCGAATCGCGACGACCGACGCGGGTCCCGGACGATCTGCGGAATGCCGTCCGCGCATTCGAGGGAACCGATCTCGAAGCGTGAGCGCGAGTGTGCTGGAAGCGCTGGACCGGATTCTCGAGGGTGCCGAGGAGCCCGACGACGCGCTGCGAGCGGCAGTCGCCGTGCTCGCCGACGAGCCCGGCGTCCTCTGGGCCGGAATCGCCTTTCTGGATCAGGGGACTCTCGTGCTCGGCCCGGCCACCGGAGAGCCCGACGCCACGCAGCGCACGAAACTGCCGATCGAGTTCCAAGGCTCGAGCGTCGGTGAGCTCTGGGTCGACGGAGCTGCAGATACCGGGCTGCTCGAGCGGGTCGCCGAGCGCCTGTCCGGCCACGTGCTCATCGGCTGGGACACGCGCGGCGAGACGTGGGACCCATGATGGATCGTGGGGAGGGGGGCGGCTGCCCCGACCGGTGGGGGTCGAGATCGTGCCGCGCGCCCGTCCCGGAGGACGAGCGCGCGGCTCCCTTCCCCTCTCCCCATATCTCCTTGTAATGACGCATAAGGGTGATGCAATCCCTCGATCGAGGTACCCCGCTCGATTCGACGGAGCATCCCTCGATCGAGGGATGGAACGACCGCGGGGCCAGGTTTCGAGCCTGGCCCCGCTTGGAGGGACTATGCGCGCGGACCGTCGAAGTCCGGCGGCCCGCGTGGGAAGATGCCGCCCGGCCAGAGCCCTGGACGGAAGCCTCGGCCATGTCCGCGATGCTCGCCGTTCACGAGCGCCTCGACCCGGCCGGGGAGCGCCGCCTTCAACTCCGCGGCCTGCTTCTGCGTGAGCCTGCCGGCGGCAACCGCCTCGTCGATCCTCTTCTCGGCGGCAGTGACGAGTGCCTTCCTTAGACCTTCGACCGACTTGCCCTGATCCTCGGCGATCTCCGCGAGCGTGGCATCGTCGAGCCGTTCTCGCAGCTCGGCCTCCGTGAGGCCGAGATACTCCGCCGCCGTCTCGAGGCTCCCGACGTGACCGAAGTGCCCGAAGTGCCGGCCGAAGTGCCCGAAGAACGCGCCGAACCCGAGCAGCGGAACGTCGCCCCCCGACTCGAGCCGCTCCCTGAGAGCGTCCGCCTGCTCCTCGGTGATTCTCCCCGCGTCGACCGCGGCGTCGATGCGATTCTCGAGCGCCTGCTTGAGCGCGTCGGACAGTTCGTCCGGATCGACCCCGAGCTGCCGAGCAGCGTCCTCGATCACGGCCTTGCGCTCCTCGTTGGGAGACCACGCCCCCGAGGCCGCGATCGCGCCGGCGGCCCCGAGCCCGACGAGGATCGCCGCGACCGCGGCACCGCCGACCACGAACCTGACGTTTCTACGTGTCGTCATGAGTGCCATCACAGCAACCTCCCCTAAGAGGGCGCTGAGAGCCTCCTAAGAAGATGCGAAGCCCGTCGCGCTGACTACGACGGGCTGCCGACGGCCACGCCGAGGTCGAGCACCATCCGCGTCCCACCTCCTTCGGCCGACTCGGCCGTGATCTCGGCGCCGTGCGCCTCGGCGACCTGCCGCACGATCGCCAGCCCCAGCCCCGAGCCCGGCATGCCGCGCGCGTTGCGAGCTCGGTAGAAGCGATCGAAGACATACGGAAGATCCTCGTCGGCGATGCCTGGACCGTGATCGCGGACAACCACCCGGCCGTCCCGGACCGCGACCTCGACCCCCTCGCCGGGGGGACTCCACTTCGCGGCGTTGTCGAGCAGGTTGGTGACTGCACGCTCGATCGTGGCGGGGACGCCTTGCACGATCGACTCCTCGAGGTCGGTCGAGTACACGACGGCCGGCCGATGGCGCCTGGCCCGCTCTACCGCCTCGGCGACGAGGAGGTCGAGCCTGATGTCCTCGCGCTCGGCTGTCTGCTGCTCGGCGCGAGCCAGCTCGATGAGCTCTGCGATCAAGGTCGTCATCTCGCCGAGCTGCTCGACGACGTCGGTCAGCAGTCGGCTCCGCTCATCGGGTGGAAGCGCCCGATCGCTCGCGAGCACCTCGATGTTCGTCCGCACGCTCGTGAGCGGCGTGCGGAGCTCGTGCGAAGCATCCGCGACGAGCTGGCGCTGCGCGCGCGTCGATTCCTCGAGCGCAGCAAGCATCGTGTTGAAGCTCGCGGCGAGACGGCTGAGCTCGTCGCGACCGCTCACGTCGATGCGCTCCGAGAGATCGCCCGTCTCCGTCACGCGCTCCGCGGTCTCGGTCAGCTTCTTGACCGGGCTGAGAGCCGCTCGCGCAACCACGAGGCCGAGACCGGCGGCGATCACGACTCCGGCCGCCGTGATCAGAAGCAGAAAGAGCCCGATCCGTTCGAGCGATCTATTTGTCTCGGTGAGCGGTCGCGCGACCTGGACGGCCGTATTCGGCCCGTACGCGAACGTGAAGACGCGCAGCGCCGTGCCGTCGACGTCGACGTCCCTCCAGAACGCAGAGCTGCCCTCGCCCGCGACTGCGCGCACATCGTCATCGACCGGCAGCTGCAGATCCTGGCGGGGCGGCACGATCACCTCACCGTCGGATCGCACGAGCTGTACGTAGCCGCGCGCCTCGCCGAACTCGGGCCGGACGGCAAGGAACGAGCCGCCCGGCCCCTCGAAGACTCCGAGCGGATGTCGTGAGATCTCGGCCGCGCGCTGCTCGAGCGCGTCGTCGACGGGCGCGCGCACCTGCTCACGGGCGACGACGTAGACGAGGACCGACGCGAGGGCAACCGTCAACGCGACCGCTGCGGCGGCGGATACGGCGATCCGCGCGCGGAAGGTCATGAGTCCACCCTTGTCATGGCTCTCGGAGGGCGTAGCCGACACCGCGCACGGTGTGGATGAGGCGGTTGCCTCCGCCCTCCTCCGTCTTGCGACGGAGGTAGCCGATGTAGACGTCGAGCGAGTTCGACGTCGGCCCGAAGTCGTACCCCCAGACGCGCTCGAAGATGATCGATCGCGTCAAGACCTGGCGCGCATTCCGCATGAACAGCTCGAGCAACGAGAACTCGGTACGGGTCAGCTCGATCGGGCGCCCGGAGCGGGTCACCTCACGTGTGCCCAGATCGAGCTCGAGATCGGAGAAGCGGAGGGCGTCCCTGCCGTCGTCGCCGTTCCCGGCACGGCGCAGCAAGGCACGCAGTCTGGCGAGCAGCTCGGCGAGGGCGAAGGGCTTCGCGAGATAGTCGTCGGCGCCGGCGTCGAGCCCGGCGACCCGGCTGTCCACCTCCGCCCGCGCTGTGAGCATCAGCACCGGCACGCGGATGCCATCGGCGCGCAGTCGGCGGCACGTCTCGAGCCCGTCGATACCGGGCATGAGCACGTCCAGGACGATCGCGTCAACCGGCGGCGCAAGCCCGAGTCGTTCGATTGCCTCCTCGCCATCCGACGCCAACTCGATCTCGTACCCTTCGAGCTCGAGGGCGCGCCGAAGCGACTCACGAACGGCGCGTTCGTCGTCCACGACGAAGATCTTCATCGCCGCATTGTGCGCGCTGCCCCAAGACCGGAATGGGAGTCTTAGCGAGTTCTTAGCCGCGTCTCAGCTCTCGCTCAGCCGCGGACGGTTCGTTTCAGACACACTCATGGAACGAAAGGACACGATGGCCTCCCGCCCGACTCGCATATCGCTCGTCATTGCCGGTCTCGTCTCGGCGCTCGCCCTCGGCATCGGACTCGGAGCCGCCGCGTTCGCCGTGCTCGGAGACGAGCCGACCACCGTCGTCCGCCAAGTCACGGTCTCGGACTCGGAGCCCGCCGCGGCGGGCGACGCCTTCACGATCGGGGAGATCTACGCTCGAGCGTCGAAAGCCGTGGTGGAGATCACGGGGACATCGGGCGGCTCATCATTTGGCGATCCTGCGAGGCGCTCTCAAGGATCCGGCTTCGTCTTCGACCGCAACGGCCATGTCGTGACAAACCACCACGTCGTCGCGGCTGGGGGCTCGATCTCGGTCAGCCTCTGGAACGGGCGGACGTTCGACGCGGTACTCGTCGGCGAGGACCCATCGACAGATCTCGCCGTGATACGGATCGAGGCACCTCAATCGCTCCTGGCGCCGCTCCGTCTTGCGGACTCGAGCGACGTCGCGGTCGGAGACGCAGTGCTCGCCATCGGGAGCCCGTTCGGCCTCGAAGGAACCGTCACGAGCGGGATCGTCAGCGCGCTGCATCGCGAGATGAGGGCGCCGAACGACTTCACCATCAACGACACGATCCAGACGGATGCCGCGATCAACCACGGCAACTCGGGCGGGCCGCTGCTCGACCGAAGGGGACGTGTCGTCGGCGTCAACGCTCAGATCGAGAGCGACTCCGGCGGCTCCGACGGCGTCGGGTTCGCGATTCCGTCGAACACGGTCGGCTCGATCGTCCGCCAGCTCATCGAGAGCGGCGAGGTTCAGCACGCCTACCTGGGGATCGAAATGGTCGCCGTTCCCGAAGGAGTCGCAGTCACCCGGGTGCGGAGCGGCACGCCAGCAGAGCAGGCCGGCCTTCGGGCCGCGACTACCACGGAGACCGTCGACGGCGCGCAGCGACCGATCGGCGGCGACGTCATCGTCGCGTTCGCCGGGAAGGACGTGACCTCCGCCGCTGCCCTGCAGAGCGCTGTCGATGCCATGCAGCCCGGTGACCGGGTGGCGATCACGATCCTGCGCGACGGCAAGCGCCAGACGGTCGACGTGACGCTCGGGACCCGGCCCTCGTAGACGGCTGCGCGCGACCCAGCCGTCACCGCGCGAGCGGCTAGAGTCGGCGACGTGCCCGAGAAGTGGCAGAGCATACGGCTGGACGAGATCGACCCGATCCCGGTCGTCGCCGAGACACTGCTCTGGAGGCCCGTCCGGCGGACACTCGACGTGGGTGCCTTCGGGATCAATGCATACGTCGCCCCCAACGTGGGCGACGACGTCGTCGAGGAGCACACGGAGGAGTCGCTCGGGCACGAGGAGGTCTACGTCGTGCTCGCAGGCCGCGCGACCTTCACGCTCGACGGCGAGGCACTCGACGCACCTGCGGGCAGCATCGTGTTCGTTCGTGACCCCCGTGTCAGGCGCCATGCGCGAGCCGACGAGCCAGGCACGCAGGTCCTCGCCGTCGGCGGGCCACGGGGTGAGGCGTACGAGCCTTCGCCGTGGGAAGACGTGTTCGCCGCGGAAGTCCACCGTGCGGCCGGTGACTACACGGCCTACGCGGCTGCGCTCGCGACTGCTCTCGAGCGGAGACCGGACCATCCCGCGACCCTCTACAACGTTGCGTGCGCAGAGGCGCTCGCGGGACGCCCGGACGACGCTCTCGAGCACCTGCGTCGGGCCCTCGAGCTCAGACCCGAAACCGCCGAGTGGGCTCGGAACGACGAGGACTTCGCTTCGCTGCGTGCGCGCCCTGACTGGCCACTCTAGGCGTGCTTCGCTATTGTTCACCTCTAGGTGAACTATCAAGCCGAACTCGATCGCAGCTTCGACGCGCTCTCGCATCCGGCACGCCGAGCTATCGTCGAGCGACTCGTCGCCGGGCCGAGCAGCGTGGGTGAGGCCTCCGTCGGGCTCGGGATCTCGAAGCCGGCCGTCACGAAGCACCTCAAGGTCCTCGAGCTCGCCGGCGTCGTGACCCGAACGGTTCGCGGACGGACGCATCTGCTGCGACTCGAGCCCCGTCCATTGCGCGAGGCATCGCAATGGCTCGAGCTTCACCGTTCGTTGTGGGAGGCGAAGTTCGAGGCTGTCGAGCGGCATCTCGCAGAAACCCTCGAGGGACAGGAGGTCCCGGAATGACCGAGATCGGACAAGAACTCGTGCTCGAGCTCTCACACCGCTACGCCGCCCCACGCGAGGAAGTCTTCGACGCGTGGATCAATCCGGACGTGCTCCGACGCTGGTGGGCCGCGGCGCCCACCTGGGCTACGCCACTCGCCGAGGTCGACGCCCGCGAGGGCGGGAGCTACAGGCTGTCGATGCGCACGGACGCAGGCGAAGTACATACGGTCGGCGGCGAATTCACGGAAGTCCGCCGGCCGGAGCGACTTGCCTACACCTGGGCGTGGGAGGAGGGCCCGGATGCGGCGATGGCTGGAAGCGAACACACGCTCGTGACCGTGGACTTCGTCGAGGACGGGGCCGGAACTCGGGTGAAGCTCACCCACTCCGGCTTCTCGAACGAGGAGATCCGCGGGATGCACATCCACGGCTGGGAGGCGGTGCTGGCGAACCTCGAGCGCCAGGTGTTTCCGTCCTGAGCGAACACGCGCTTCAGCTCGTGCGGATCGACCGAACTCGAGACGATCCGGCTGAGACAGGTGCCTGGCTGCGGCCAGGCACCGACGCTCAGGACGGCGTCACTCGGTACGCGTCGAAGACGGCGTCGAGATTGCGGAGGGCAGTGAGGAGCGAGCGAAGCTCCTTCACCTCTCCCACTTCGGCCGTGTACCAGTTTCGTGCCATACCGTCCTCGACGACACCGCCGTAGGAAACGATGTTCGCGCCGTGCTCGGCGAAGGTCCGCGCGACGTCCTCCAGCAGGCGCGCACGGTCCCAGGCGTCGACCGCGATCTGGACGAGAAAGCCGGACGAGGCGCCGCCCTCCCACTCCACGGGAGTGAAGCGCTCGGGATTGCGCTTGAGCGCACGCACGTTCGGGCAGTCCTCGCGGTGGACGGTGATCCCCCGCCCCATCGAGATGTAGCCGACGATGGCGTCGCCCGGAACCGGAGTGCAGCACTTGGCGAGCCTGACCAGTACGTCTTCGACGCCGAGGACGCGAATTCCGACGCGGTCGCTCGAAACGGCGGTCCTGGCCCTCGCCGGCTTCGTCGTGACGGCGGGCTCGGCGACGCCTTCGTCCGTCTTCAGCCGCTGGAGGACCTTGTTGACGATCTGGGCCGGCGGCAGCTTTCCTGCGCCGAGCGCGACGTAGAAGTCCTCCGCCTTCTTGAAGCCCGTCTCGCGGATCACCTGCGCCAGGACGCTCGAGCCCTGGAGCTTCCGGTACGGGAGCTTCTGTGCCTTCAGCGCCTGGTCGAGGAGCTCGCGACCCTTCGCCTCGGTCTCGCCCCGAGTCTCGCGCTGGTACCACTGACGAATCTTGTTTCGGGCGCGCGAGGACTTGACGACGGCGAGCCAGTCCCTCGACGGGCCGCGGCCCGACTTCGTGGTCAGGATCTCGACGAAGTCTCCGCTCGTGAGCCGGTAGTGGAGCGGAACGATGCGCCCGTTCACCTTTGCGCCGACCGTACGGTGTCCGACGTCCGTGTGGACGGCATACGCGAAGTCGATGGGCGTCGCGCCCGAGGGAAGCACCTTCACCTCTCCCTTCGGCGTGAAGACGTAGACCTCGTCGTCGAAGAGATCCGTGCGCAAGCTGCGCATGTACTCGCCCGGGTCCTGCTCGTCGGCCTGCCAGTCCATGAGCGACTTGACCCACGACAGCCACTCGTCGTCGGCCTTCGACGCGCGGCCACGCTTGTAGAGCCAGTGGGCGGCCACGCCGAACTCGGCCTCCTCGTGCATGTTGCGCGTGCGGACCTGGATCTCGAGCGGCTTGCCTTCCGGCCCGATCACCGTAGTGTGCAGCGAGCGGTAGCGGTTGAGCTTGGGCATCGCGATGAAGTCCTTGAACCGACCCGGCATCGGCTTCCAAAGGGAGTGAACGAGCCCGAGCGCCGCGTAGCAGTCGCGCGTGCCCTCTTCCGCCGAGCGCTCGCAGATGACCCGAAGCGCAGTCAGGTCGTAGATCTCGTTGAACTCGCGGCCCCGCTTGGCCATCTTGTCGTAGATCGAGTAGAGGTGCTTCGCCCGCCCGGTGATGTCAGCCGGGACATCGGCCTTGTGCAGCTCCAGGCCGAGAACCTCCGCCGCCTTGTCGGCCTGCGCCTCGCGGTCCGCACGCTGGTCGGCGACCATCGCCTTGATCTCCGCGTACTTCCGCGGATGAAGCGTCTGGAACGCGAGGTCCTCGAGCTCCCACTTGAGGGCGTGGATACCGAGGCGGTGCGCGAGCGGCGCGTAGACCTCGAGCGTCTCGCGCGCCTTCTGGGCCTGCTTCTGCTTGCCGAGGTACTCGATCGTCCGCATGTTGTGCAGGCGGTCCGCGAGCTTGATGAGGATGACGCGCACATCGTGCGCCATCGCGACGATCATCTTCCGGTAGTTCTCGGCCTCGGCTTGCTCGCGGCTCTGGAAGCTGATGCGCGTCAGCTTCGTGACGCCTTCGACGAGAAGGGCGATGTCGACTCCGAACTCGGAGCGAAGCTCGTCGGGGTCCGCCCCCGTGTCCTCGACGACGTCGTGGAGGAGCGCGGCGGCAATCGTCTGCTCGTCGAGGTGGAGCTCCGCGCACACACGCGCGGCGCCCAGAGGATGATGGATGAACTCCTCGCCGGAACGACGTGTCTGTCCGGCGTGAGCCCGCTCCGCGAACTCGAACGCGCGTCGTACGAGATCCTTGTCGACGTCCGGGTTGTACGCCTCGACCTCGGCGATCAGCTCCTCGACGAGGTCCTCGTGATGTCGTTTCGCATCGAGGACGCTCATCTGATCAGTGTACGCGGCTCTCGCCTGGCGGAAGGACGAGCCGACCCGGCACCGAAGTCCAGTCTTCCATGCTCATACTCAGAAGATGGCTCGAGCAACGTCGCGCGCGGCGCCTCGCCCTCGCAATGCGCGACGCCCTCGTCGTGCGCCAGGTCGGAATCCGCTGAGGCCCGGACTCGGGTCGCCGGCTCGCGGCGGTGCCGCCGAGACTCACGTCAGGCAGCCTCGGGCCAGGCGGCGCTTTCGAGCAGCGCTCGAAATGACTGGGATTCGAGGAGTTGCCGTCGCCGCACCCCGTCGCCGTCGAGTCCGAGCTCCTCGAAGATGCGGCGCGCCTCGGGTGTCCAGGACTTCTCGCCCGTGCGCCAGAGCTCCGCGAGCGCGGCGCGCTGCTCCTCGTACCCCTCTGGCGTGTCGAAGATGCGCCGCACCACGAGCTGCGGCGAGACAGTGCCGTTCCAGTGATTTTCCTTGAGCCGGCAGGCGACGTCGAAGAGACCTTCAGCGCGGAGGCGGTCGAGTTGCCCGCCCTGGCCGAAAGCGATCGCGGTCCCTGCATCGCGACCGTGCTGACGGACACGGAATCGCAGGTGTTTTCCCTCGCCCACCGTCGCCGGCGTCACGGGCTGCGTCGCCGGGACGAGGAGCGTGACATCGGGGTTCCCGAGACCGAACGGGGCGAGGCGCTCGAGCTCCTGCGCGAGCTCGAGCGTGAGGTCCGCGGCTGAGACCACCGCGTCGACCACGGTCAGCTCATGAAGGTCCTCCGGCGCGAGGTGCGCGTCTGCGTACGCGGCAAACGCCTCGGCGAACGCGTCGATGTTGGACGAATCGATCGAGAGCCCGGCCGCTGCGCGGTGGCCCCCGTACCGTTCGAGATGTTGCGAGCACGCACCCAGCGCCGCATGCAGGTCGAATCGCGCGAGAGAGCGGCCGGAGCCCTTGCATGCGTCGTGGGAGCCCGCGATGAGGACGACCGGCCGATGAAACTTCTCGACGAGCCTCGAGGCGACGATGCCGATCACGCCTTCATGCCAGTCCTCGCGCCAGAGAACGTAGCCACGGCGACGCCTGCTCGCCTCCGGCATCGACTCCACGAGCGCAGTCGCCTCGCGGAGGATGCGGTCCTCGACGCCCTGGCGTTCACGGTTCAGGTCCTCGAGCTCCCCGGCCAGGCGCTTCGCCTCGTCCGCGTCCTCCGTCAGCACGAGCTGGAGTGCGACGTCCGGGCGACATAATCGACCGGCGGCGTTGATCCTAGGCGCCAACCGAAAGCCGACGGCACCCGAGTCGACGGCGGCCGGATCGACGTGCGCGGCCCGCATGAGCGCCTGTAGCCCGGACCGACTCGTGCCGGCGAGCGTGCGGAGCCCGGCGGACGCAAGCGCGCGGTTCTCGTCGACGAGCGGGACGACGTCTGCGATCGTCGCGAGCGCGACCAGATCGAGGTGGCGGCGCAGCGCCGGATGGCCGGAGCCGAGCAGGGCTTCGCCGAGCTTGTACACGACCCCTGTCCCGCACAGCTCCGGGAAGGGATAGGACGATGGTCGCGTCGAGACGACGGGGCAGTCTGGAAGCGACTCGCCGGGCCGATGGTGGTCCGTCACCACGACCTCGAGCCCCCTTGCCCGAGCGGCGGCGATCTCGTCCACGGCGGTGATCCCACAGTCCACGGTGAGCACGAGTCCGACGCCTTGGTCGGCGAGTCGTTCGAGGGTCTCGCCCGAGACACCGTAGCCTTCCTCGAACCGGCTCGGAAGATGCCAATCGACGTCCGCGCCGAGCTCGCGGAGAAGGAGCACGGCGAGCGCGGTCGCGCAGATGCCGTCGACGTCGTAGTCGCCGTGCACACAGATGCGTACTCCTCGCTCGACGGCCGCTCGGATCCGATCAACGGCGGCTGCCATGTCGCCGAGAAGAAGGGGATCGTGCCCGGGAAGCTCGGCATCCAGGAAACGCCGCGCGTCGCTCGGATCGCCGTGGCCGCGGCGCACGAGCACGGCCGCGGTGACGTCGCTGAGGCCGAGCTCACGCGCGAGCGAAGCCGCGGCTTCGGTGTCAAAGGAGGCGATCGACCAGGCGCCCGTCACTCGAATGACGGTACGGGCGGGACCGGACGGCCCT
>DATFEK010000111.1:0-5291 GCA_035251305.1 Gaiellaceae bacterium
TCGAGGAGGCGGGCTACAGGATTCTCGGCACGCCTCACGAGGCGATCGATCTGGCCGAGGATCGGGAGCGCTTCGGCTCGCTCGCCGGTGAGCTCGGTGTCCGGTGCCCACCGTGGGCCACCGTATCGAGCGTCGTCGAGGCACTCACAGCGGTCGACGAGATCGAGTACCCCGTTCTCGTGCGGCCGTCGTACGTGCTCGGCGGCCGAGCGATGCGGGTCTGTGACGACGCGGAACAGCTCGCCGGCGCGATGGCTGCCGTCCACGGTCCCGTACTCCTCGATCGCTTCGTCGAGCACGCGATCGAGCTCGACGTCGATGCGCTGTGCGACGGCGACGATGTCTACATCGCTGCGGTCATGCAGCACGTGGAGGAAGCGGGTGTGCACTCCGGCGACTCGGCCTGTGTCCTCCCGGCGCCGTCGCTGACGCTGGCCGCGGCTCTCGAGGTCGAGCGCGTGGTCAAGCTCCTCGGGCCGGCGTTGGGCGTGGTCGGGTTGCTCAACGTCCAGCTCGCGATCGCCGACTCGATCGTCTACGTCCTCGAGGTGAATCCGCGCGCGTCTCGTACCGTGCCCTTCGCGAGCAAGGCGATCGGCGTCAATCTCGTCGACGCAGCATGCCGGCTCGCAGCAGGGACGACGCTCCGGGAGCTCGACCTGCCGGCGCCGAGACCGGCGCAGGTGAGCGTGAAAGCAGCCGTTCTTCCCTTCTCGCGCTTTCCGGGAGCCGACCCCGTCCTCGGGCCCGAGATGCGGTCGACGGGCGAGGTCATGGCGAGCGCGGCCGATCTCCCGACCGCGCTTGCGAAGGCCGAGCGGGCTGCCGGAAGGCCACTGCCGTCGTCGGGAACGGCTTTCCTGTCCGTTCGGGACGAGGACAAGCCCGCGGCCGTCGCCGTGGCGGCGGCTCTGGCCGGTCTCGGCTTCGAGCTCGTGGCCACGGAGGGCACCGCCCGGACGCTGCGGGCGGCCGGGCTGCAGATCGAGGAAGTGGCCAAGGTCGCGGACGCCGACTCCGACGAGGCGACCGTCGTCGATCTCGTGCGGCGCGGACGGTGCGACCTCGTCATCAACACTCCGCAGGGCAGCGGTGCGAGAGCCGACGGCTACCTGATTCGGGAGGCGGCGCTCGGCGCCCGTGTGCCGTGTGTGACGACCATCTCCGGCGCGGCGGCCGCGGTGCACGCCATCGCGAACGCCCGCGCCGAGTCCGCGCTCTCGCTGCAAGAGCGGATCGGGATCGAGGTGTAAGTGCTCCCCGCCGCAAATACGCTTGCGCTTCGCGCGGCTGCGAACACGTCGCATGCCGTCGTCCTCAGTCGAGCCAATATTCTTGAATATTGGCTCTCCCTGCGTCCTAGGCCTGCTCGGTTCTCGCCGGCGAATCACGACCGTATTTGCGACGGGAAGCACTTGTGAGCACGTCGCCTTGTGACACGTTGTCATTCGACGGACGAGTTGCCGGCTGCCAGCGACTCGCCGTTGTCGGTGCCGAGCCGGTCGGGCCGTATACGCTCCTCCGGCTCGAGCGCGGCGGCCTCGAGCCGGGCATTCCCGGGCAGTTCTTCATGCTCGAAGCACCCGGAAGGCTGCTTCCCCGGCCGATGAGCCTCTGCCTTGCGCCTCCAGGCGAGCTCGCGTTCCTGATCGACCCTATCGGGCCCGGCACGCGTGCGCTTTGCGCGCTCCGGCCCGGCCGTGCGATCCTTGCGCTCGGCCCTCTCGGCAACGGCTTCGACCTCGAGCTCGAGCGGCCGCTTCTCGTCGCGGGTGGCATCGGAATCGCGCCCATGCCGTACCTCGCGGAAGCACTGCGACATCCCCCCGCGGTACTCGGCTTCCGTAGCGCGCACCATGCGCAGGCCGCACGCCTCCTCCCCGGCGCCGAGGTCGTGGTCGAGCCGCGCTTTGTGACCGACACGCTTCCGGACGACCCCGGCGACGTGCTCGCGTGCGGGCCGACGCCGATGCTCGAGGCCATCCGCGCCCTCGTCCCTCGCGCGCAGCTCGCCTGGGAGGCGCCGATGGCATGCGGATACGGGGCCTGCTACGGCTGCGTCGTCGAGATCGCCGGTCGCTATCGAAGGCTCTGCGTCGATGGACCCGTGCTGCGGGATGCCGCGTGAAGGTTCCGATCCTCAACGCGAGCGGCTGCCTCGATGCGCTTGCCGCTCCGGGCGTCGCGAGGCAGCTCGACGCCTTCGTGACGAAGACGGTGACTCCGCTCGCTCGCGAGGGCAACCCTCCTCCGCGGATTGCCGAGACGGAGACCGGGATGCTCAACTCGATCGGCCTCCAGAACCCCGGCCTCGACGCGTTCGCGAGGGAGAGCCTGCCGCAGCTCGCAGAGCTCGCAATGCCGCTCTGGGTCTCGGTCGGCGGCTTCTCGGCGCGCGACTATGCCCTCATCTGCGAGCGTCTCGACGGCGAGGGGTCCGTCACGGTCCTCGAGCTCAATCTTTCGTGCCCGAACGTCGAAGGGGCGCCCGAGACCGCAGCCGAGCTCGTCGCGGCTGCGAGAGACGTCACTACGAAGCCCGTCTACGCAAAGCTCTCGCCTGCGACGAGGGACGTTGCCGAGAGCGCGCGTGCAGTCGCCGACGCTGGCGCGGACGGGCTCTCGCTCGTGAACACGATCCGCGGATTGGCACTCGACTCGAGCTCACGCACGAAGCTTGCGTTCGGCCCGGGAGGCTACTCCGGGCCCGGCCTGCGGCCGATTGCCCTGGCCTGTGTCCACGCCTGTGCGGAAGCCGTCGACCTGCCGATCGTGGGGATGGGTGGAGTGAGCTCGGCAGACGAGGCTCGCGAAGTCGTCGCGGCGGGCGCGAGCGCCGTTGCGCTGGGCACGGTTCTGTTCTCGGATCCCCTCGCGCCGGGTCGGATCCGGGT
The DNA here is from genome assembly GCA_035251305.1 of Gaiellaceae bacterium. Lineage (GTDB taxonomy): Bacteria > Actinomycetota > Thermoleophilia > Gaiellales > Gaiellaceae > GMQP-bins7. The sequence continues at coordinate 2,895 of DATFEK010000111.1, forward strand.
CGAGCTCGAGAGCGCCGGGGTCGCCTCCGTACCGTTCAGCGGGCGTGAGATTCACGGTCTGATGCGCTCCTCTAGCTTTGGCGACGTTCTGTCGACAAACTAGACAACGCAAAAAGTCCTGCAAATAGAGTAAAACGTTCCCGCTTGACCAGAGATGGAGTCTTGGTAGACTCGTCCGGCTCATGGTCACGACGAAGACGCACGCACAGGCACCGGCGCGCTCGCTCGACCAGAGGATGGAAGCTCTTCAGCGGGCGAACGACGTTCGAGTCCGGCGTGCACAGCTCAAGCGGGACCTGAAGGCGGGCCGGGAGAGCATCGAGGACATCCTCCTCGATCCACCGGAGTACGTCTCGACGGCGAAGGTCTTCGACATGCTGATGGCTGTGCCCAAGTTCGGACGTGTCAAGGCGGCGCGACTGCTCAACCAGTGCCGGATCAGCCAGTCGAAGACCGTTGGCGGCCTCTCCGAGCGCCAGCGAACGGAGCTCGTCGACCTCTTCAACCACCGCTCGTGACTTTCGCGCAAGACCGGAATCCGCCAGCGCGGATCCTGGTCGCGCGTAGATCGCCAAGAACGCCCGCGTCGCGGTCGGTTCCGCATCGGCATTAGTCTTGCCCGCGACGTCGCCCGTGTTCGTGATCACCGGGCCGTCGGGCGCAGGGAAGGGCACGCTCATCAAGGGCCTCGGCGAACGCGTCGCTGAGGTCGAGGTCGCCGTCTCGGCGACGACGCGCGCGCAGCGGCCCGGAGAGGTCGACGGGAGCGACTACTGGTTCCTGTCGGATGAGGAGTTCACCCGCCGCGTCGAGGCCGGCGAGTTCCTCGAGCACGTCTGGTACGTGTCAGGACGCCGCTACGGAACGCTGAGGTCGGAGCTCGACAGGATCGCCGGCTCGGGCCATGTCTGCGTGCTCGAGCTCGAGGTCGAGGGAGCATTGGACGTTCAGGCCAATGTGAGCGGGAGCGTGACGATCTTCATCGCCGCGGACGTACCGGAGCTCGAGCGGCGACTCAGAGCGCGGGCGACCGAGAGCACGGGCGAGATCGGCGAGCGGATCGCCCTCGCGCGGTCCCAGCTCGAGCAAGCCCATCGCTTCCGGTACATGGTGCGAAACGACGAGCTCGAACGGGCGACCGCAGCTCTGGCGGCGATCGTGGAGTGCGAGCTCGCCCGTGCAGGTACCATGGCGCGGTCATGATCCATCCTCGAATCGACGATTTGCTCGACAAGGTCGACGACTCCCGCTACGGGCTCGTGATCGTCGCCGCCAAGCGCGCGCGACAGATCAACAACTACCACCACCAGCTCGGCGAGGGGATCGGCTTCGACGAGGCGCCTCCACCCCTGATCGAATCCCGCTCGAAGAACTACCTGACGATGGCGATGGAAGAGATCGCCCACGGGAAGATCACGTATAACCTTCCCGCCTGAGCGGGCACAAATGGCACGCGTCCTGCTGGGCGTCACCGGGGGGATAGCGGCCTACAAGGCGTGCACGCTGGCCCGACTGCTCGTCCGAGCAGGGCACGACGTGTACCCGCTTGTAACAGCCGGGGCGGAGCGCTTCGTCTCGGCCGAGACCTTCTTCGCGCTCGCACGGAAGGAGCGCAGCGACGATCCGTATCCACATCTCCGGCACGCCGACCTGCTGGTCGTGGCGCCGCTGACCGCGAACACCCTTGCGCGCCTGGCCCACGGGCTCGCCGACGATCTGCTGACCGAGGCGGCGTTGGCGCACGCGGGGCCAGTGCTCGTCGCTCCCGCGATGAACGTCCGGATGTGGGCGCACGAGGCCACGCAGGCGAATGCCGCGACGCTCCGAGGGCGGGGGGTCGAGTTCGTCGGCCCGGTGGAGGGAGAGCTCGCGGAAGGGGAGGAAGGGATCGGTCGGATGGCGGAGCCGGAGGACATCTTCGACCGCGTCGAGGAGCTTCTTCGCGACCGCTCGCAGACGACGAGCCCGCTTCGCGGCAAGCGTGTCGTCGTCTCCGCAGGTGGAACCCGCGAGCCGCTCGATGCCGTTCGCTACGTCGGGAACCGATCGTCGGGCCGCATGGGGGTTGCAGTCGCGGAGGAGGCGCGTCGTCGAGGTGCGGACGTGACGTTGCTCGCCGCGAATCTCGCCGTACCGGCCCCGGACGGCGTGACAGTCGTCGAGACGCCGACGGCTGACGATCTCGCGCGCGAGGCGCTGGCGCGTGCGGATGCGGACGTGATCGTCATGGCTGCCGCCGTTGCCGACTACCGGCCTCCCTCGCCCTCCTCGACGAAACGACCGAAGGACGGCGTGCCCTGGATCGTCGAGCTCGAGCCGACGACGGACGTGCTCGCCGCGCTGGGAGCAGCACGGAGACCGGATCAGGTTCTCGTCGGTTTCGCCGCGGACGGCTCC
>DATFEK010000020.1:0-10452 GCA_035251305.1 Gaiellaceae bacterium
CGACGACGGTCGCGACGACGATCTTCTCGCCCTCCTGTCTCCAACGCTCCACCTCGGGCAGGATCTCTTTCACGCTGCGTGCCTCCTTTCGATGCCGGCGAGCACGGCTCCCAGCTCTTCGAGACTGCGGAGATTATGGCCGGGGAGGAAGCGGTCGACGAACGGCAATGCGGCCCGCATCCCTCCGGCGAGCGGCTGGTACTCGGGGTTGCCCTTGAGCGGGTTCACCCATACCACTGCGTAGGCCGCGCGGGCGAGCTTCGCCATCTCGCGGCCGATCAGGTCCGGGTCGTCACGCTCCCAGCCGTCCGAGACGATGACGACGACCGCGCCACGCGAGAGCGCGCGACGGCCGTAGACGGTGTTGAACTCGGCCAGCGAGCTTCCGATGCGCGTGCCGCTTCCCCAGTCGACGGCGACTTCGGTCGCGCGCGCGAGCGCCGCTTCGGGGTCGCGAGTGGCGAGGTCCGGCGTCAGCCGCGTCAGCCGAGTGCCGAACGCGAACGCCTCCACGCCTTGCCCCGTCCCGACGATCGCGTGCAGGTAGAAAAGGAGCGCCCGCGCGTATGCGTCCATCGAGCCCGAGACGTCGCAGAGGACGACCAGCTTGCGTGGCACGGTCTTCCGCGCTTTCCAAGGCTGCTCGATGGGCTCCCCGCCCGAGCGGAGCGAGCGCCGGCACAGGCGGCGCAGGTCGAGCCGGTCGCCCCGCGGATCGGGCGAGCGGCGTCGTGATGTCCGCCGTGGACGCGAGCGCGCGATCGCGGCCATGAGCCGCCGCACACGCTCGAACTCGTCCGGCGTCATCTCCGCGAAGTCCTTCTCGCGCAGGAGCTCGTGCGCAGAGGCGCCACGCTCGAGTGGATCGCCGGACTCGAACACGTCTTCGTCGTCCTCCGGCTTGGCGTCGAGCGTGTCCCGCGCGACCCGATCCGCGAACCGGTGCAGATCCCGCTGTCTGACGAGCGGCGCAACCGGCCCGCGCAGGAACCAGGCGACGAATGCACGATCGAAGAGCTCGAGCTCGTCGTGACGGGAGACGAGCGTCTGGCGCAGCGTGAAGTAGACGTCCTCCTGTCGCGCGAGATCGACGGCACCAAGTCCGCGCATCGCGTCGGCGACGCGTCCCGGGCCGACCTCGATGCCGACCTCGCGCAGCACGCGGCCGAACGTGACCACGTGGCGGACGATGGCAGTACCTTGCACGGAGCTTTAGCGGCTCGCGGTCGCGCGCGCCTCTTCGATGAGGCCGACGAGGGTCTCGTCGCGCACCGTCTCGATGTCCTCGCGGTACTTGAGGACCGAGCCGAGCGTCTGTTCGACGACCTCGGCATCGATCTCCTCGCGACCGAGCGCCGCCAGTGCCTGCGCCCAGTCGATCGTCTCCGCAACGCCAGGGGGTTTCGCGAGATCGAGCCCGCGCAGGCCGCGCACGAACGCGGCCGCCTCCTCGGCAAGTCGCTCGGGGATCCCGGGCACGCGGAGTCGGACGATCTCGACCTCGCGCTCGAGCGACGGATGCCCGATCCAGTGGAAGAGGGCACGCCGCTTGAGCGCGTCGTGCAGCTCACGCGTTCGGTTCGACGTGAGCACGACCGCCGGCTTGCGGCGGGCGCGGATCGTCCCGATCTCCGGGATCGTGATCTGGAAGTCGGAGAGGACTTCGAGCAGGAACGCCTCGAACTCCTCGTCCGCGCGATCGACCTCGTCGATGAGGAGCACCACGTGCTCGTCGGTGTCGATCGCCTCGAGCAGCGGACGGCGAATGAGGAACTCGGGGCCGAACAGCTCCTCCTCCGAGACCGTGCCCTCCTGGGCGGCGCGAATGTGCAGCAGCTGGCGCGGGTAGTTCCACTCGTAGACGGCGTGCGAGACGTCTAGACCCTCGTAGCACTGAAGGCGGATCAGCCGGGCGTCGAGAGCGGTCGCAAGCGCCTTCGCCGCCTCGGTCTTACCGACTCCGGCCTCGCCTTCGAGCAGGACGGGCTTCTCGAGGGCGAGTGAGAGGAAGAGCGCCGTCGCGAGTCCCCGGTCCGGCAGATAGTCGGCTCCCCGAAGCGCCGCTTCCATCTCGTCGATGGTGCGAAACGTCACCTTCGCAGCGTAGTCGACGAGACTCGTCAGGCGGATCGAAGCGTCTCCGTCAGGTCAGACGGCGAGCCTGGGCGTTGCATCCAGGAGCCTGCGCGTGTACGCGTTCCTCGGCGACGACAGAACCTGGTGGATGGGACCCTCGTCCTGGATGACGCCCTGCTCGAGCACGAGCACCCAATCTGCGATGCTCGCCACGACCGCGAGGTCGTGTGAGATGAAGAGCAGCGCGAGACCGAGCTCGCTGCGAAGCTCTGCGAGCAGCTCGAGCACCGCGGCCTGCACGGAGACGTCGAGAGCAGAAGTGATCTCGTCGCATACGATCAGATCCGGATTCGCGGCGAGTGCCCTCGCGATCGCGACCCGTTGCCGCTCGCCCCCGGAGAGCTCGCCGGGAAAGCGCTCCGCGACGCGCACGGGGAGCCGAACGCGCTCGAGGAGACGCTCGACCGCCGCCCGCGAGTCACCTCCCGAGAGCCCTCGGAGAATCCGGGCCGGCCGTGCGATCGCGTCCGCCACTCGATGCCGGGGATTCAACGAGTCGTACGGATTCTGAAACACGATCTGGATCCGCCGTCGGGCCACGAGCGATCTGCGGCTCGCCCTCCCTGGCAGAGGCGCTCCGTCGAGCAGGATCCTGCCGGACTCGGGCTCGTGCAGGCCGACGACGCAGCGTGCGATGGTCGTCTTCCCGCTGCCGGACTCGCCCACGAGCGCGACGCAGCCGCCGGGCTCTATCGAGAAGCTCACGTCGTTCGCCGCGACCGCAACCTCCTGCCGACTGCGGTACTCGGCGCGCAGTCCTTCGACGCGGAGCAGAGCCCCGCCGGGCTCCCTCCGGAGCGCAGGCTCCGGCGGAGGCTCGAGCACGAGCGGGGGCGTCTCGCGCCACTCGAAGCACCTCACCCGATGGCGTGCGTCGACGTTTTCGAGCTCGGGAAGCTCGCGTTCGCACCGGTCTCGACGCTGTGCGCAGCGCGGGGCGAAGGCACAGCCCGGCGGCCGCTCGCCCACGCCGACGGCGACGCCGGGCATGCTGCGCAAGCGGCGCGGGTTGACGTGGTCGGGGATCGATGCGACGAGCCCTCGCGTGTACGGATGACGCGGACGTGTCAGCACCTCGACGGCCGGCCCCTCCTCGACGATACGGCCGGCGTAGAGAACCGCGATCCGGTCCGCAACCTGGGCGACGACCGCAAGGTCGTGCGACACGTACACCATCGTGAGCTGCCGCTCTCTGCGGAGGCGCTCGATCTCCTCGAGCACTCGCGCCTGCGTGACGACGTCGAGGCCGGTGGTCGGCTCGTCGAGCACGACCACCGGCGGCTCGCAGGCGAGGCCCATGGCGATCGTCACTCGCTGCTGCTGCCCGCCCGAGAGCTGATGCGGAAAGCGGCGCAGAAACGTCGAGGAGGCCGGGAGCTGAACACTCTCCAGCGCTCGCTCGACGCTCACGTCGCCCGGGCGACTCGCGGCGTGCTCGTCGAGCACGTCCTGTATCGCCGAGCGCACCCGTAGGGCCGGGTTGAGGGCGTTTCCGGGATCCTGCGGGACGTACGAGATCAGTCTTCCGCGGAGTGGGCGTACGGCGCCTTCGTCACGCCCGTCGATCAATCGTCCTGCTGCCTCGACGCTCCCGGCGGCGATCCGAACTCCGGGTCGCGCGTAGCCGAGGAGCGCGAGCGCGGTCGTCGTCTTACCGCTACCGGACTCTCCGACGAGCCCGACGATCTCCCCTGTTGCGACCGTGAACGAGAGCTCCTCGACTATCGCAGCCCCCGACTCGAGCTCCACCCTGAGGTCGCGCACGAGGAGCGCGGGCTCGCTCATCGGACGGTGCCCGCCGACGAGCGCCCGAGCGTCCGCGCGACCGCATCACCGACGAGGTTGAGCCCGATCGTGAGAAACGCGATCAGGACAGCCGGCACCAGGATCACGTACGGGTTGAGGTCGAGCCCGGCGCGATTCTCGCTGATGATCAGAGCCCAGTCCGCAGCGGGCGGCTGGAGACCGAGCCCGAGGAAGTTCACCGAGGCGACGAGCAGGATGGAGTACGTGAACCGCAACCCCGCATCGGCCGCGATCGGTGCCGCGATGTTGGGCAGGATCTCGCGCCGAAGAACCGCCGTCGTCCTCTCGCCGCGGGCGACGGCTGCCTCGACGAAACCGCGGATGGATTGCTCGAGCGTCGCGGTGCGGACCACACGCGCGACGAGCGGCGCCTGAACGAGGGCGACCCCGACCACGAGGATGGCTTCGCTCGTGCCGGCCCCGGTGACGAGCACGAGAAGGAGGACGAGCGGCGGAACCGAGAGCATGACGTCGACGCCGCGCATGAGCACGCCGTCGGCGAGCCGGCGGTTGTAGCCGGCGAAGACGCCGATCGTGCCGCCGACCAGGTACGCGAGCAGCGTCGCCGCGCCGGCGAGCTCGAGGACGCTACGCCCGCCCCAGAGAACCCGGCTCAGGACGTCGCGGCCGAGGAAGTCGGTGCCGAGCGGCTGGCCGTCGGCGGGCCTCGTGAGCGGGATGCCGATCGGCTCGTCGGGAGCGTGTGGCGCAAACAGAGGGCCGACGAGCGCGATGCCGAGCACGAGCACCAGCAGGACCAGACCGAGCATCCCGGTCGGGGTGCGAGCGAAGGCGAGCCGCCTTCTCATTGCGCGGTTCGAAGCTTCGGGACGAGGAGCACGACGAGCAGGTCGGCGACGATGTTCAGGGTGATGTAGACGGCGGCGATGAGGATCGCGACCGACTGCACCTCGCGGACGTCGCGGATGGCGACCGCGTCGACCAACTCCTTGCCGAGGCCCGGATAGGCGAACAGGTACTCGACGACGATGATCCCGCCAACCAGGTACTGGATGTTCTGGGCGAACACCTGCACGCTCGGGGCGAGCGCGTTGCGGAGCGCGTACCGCCCGATCACCTTTCGCTCTCGAAGGCCGGACAGCCGCGCCATCTGCACGTACTCCGTCCCGAGCGCCTCGATCATCCCCGCACGCACCATCCGGATCGAAGCGGCCATGGACGCGCAGAGGAGAGTCAGGATCGGCAGGACGAGCTCCTTCGGATACGAGAGGGGGCTCTCGCCGGGCGGGATGAGCGACACCGGCGTGAGGATCCCCAGCCACGAGAAGAAGAGGAGGATCAGGAGCGAGCCGATGATGAACTCGGGCAGCGAGATGACCGCGAGCGAGCCTGCGGAGACGGCGTGATCCGTCGGGCGCCCGGCGCGGACCGCTGCCAGCACGCCCAGGGCGAGCGAGACGGGGATCATGATGATCGCGGCCAGCAGCGCGAGGATCAAGGAGTTGCCGATCTCACCGGAGATCTCGCCCCAGATCGGACGCACGCTCCCTTCCGCGAACCCAGCGGCGGAGTTCCCGAGATCGCCCGTGAGCAGACCCCCGAGCCAGTCGAGGTAGCGCTCCGCGGCCGGGCGGTCGAGCCCCATCTGGGCTCGCAGCTCCGCGAGCTGCGCAGGGGCCGCGCTCCTCCCGAGCACGGCACCGGCGGCGTCGCCGGGGAGGACCTCGGTTCCGGCGAAGACGAGCACCGAGACGACGAAGAGGGTCAGGATGCCGGCGGCGACCCGCCGAACGACGAAGCGCAGAATCGGATGCGCTCGCCGTCGGCGCGAGCGGACGGATCCGGGCAGATCGGGGGTCGTTACGTCAGCCAGACGTCCCGATAGTTCCAGCCGCCGAGGTTGAAGAACGAGCTCGGTCTCATGCCTCGGACATGCTTACCGACACCGTCGACGAGATTGATGTTCGCCCACACGATGTAACCGCCTTCGTCGTACTGGATCTCCTGCACCTGTCGCCAGCGCCTGCGCGCGAGTGCGGCGTTCGGCGCGCCGATCGCGGACTGGATGAGTCGGTCGTACGACTTCTGGCGCCAGTGGGTCTCGTTCCAGGTCGCGTTGGAGAGGAGCGACTGCGGGTACCACTGGCCGAGTGCCGTCACCGTCCAGAACGACTGTGCAAAGTCGAGCTTCGTGTACAGGAGCGCCGTATTGAAGTACGCGTTCGCAGGCTCCTTCTTCACGTTCACGGTCACGCCCGCCCTCTTCGCCTGCTGGGCGAAGAGGGTCGCCGCCTCGACGAAGCCGGGGACGATGTCGGAGGTATGGAGCGTGACGGCGAGATCCTCCTGTCCCGCCTGCCTCAGCAGAGACCGCGCGCGCTCGGGATCGCTCTTTCGGACCGGCCTGTTCAACCAGAACGGGAGGTTGCGGCCGGGGAGATCGTTCCCGGGTGTCGCGAAGCCGGCGAGAGCGCCGTTGATGAGGGCCTGACGGTCCGGGATGAGGCGGAACGCCTGCCGGACTCGTTTGTCGTTGAACGGTGCGATGTCCACCGCCATCAGGAACACCTGGACGGTGGCGGACGGAGCGTTCAGCACCTGGATCTGGCTCCGCCGTTGGTGGACGCGCGCCTGACGCGGATCGAGCTGACTGAGCATGTCGATCCTGCCGGCGAGCAGCGCATTGAGTCTCGCCGTGTTGTCGTCGATCGAGATGTCCTCCCACTCGTCGACGTACGGCTTCCCTTCCTCCCAGTAGTTTGGGTTCCGGACGCACAGGCTGCGCTGCCCCGGCGTGAAGGACTGGAACGAGAAGGGGCCGGTGCCGACCGGATTCGCGAAGTTCTTGAGCCCGACCGGGATCACGACGCTGTTCTGCACGTTGAAGTTGTCGTACAGACGCGCGTTCGGCGACTTCAACGGAACGCGAACCGTCCGCGCGTTGACGCGCCGCAGCTCTCCGAGCCGGATGCCGGCGACGGACGAGGCGCCGGCGTGCTTCGGGTCGGCCATGCTCCGCATCGTGTAGATGACGTCGTCGGCGGTGAAGTCCTTGCCGTTGTGGAAGGTGACGTCGGGGCGAAGCCTGATCAGCCAGACAGTCGAGTCCCGATTCGGTACCCACTGGACCGCGAGACCGGGTGCGGAGCTCAAGTCGGGCCGAACTCGTACGAGCGGGTCGTACAGGTTGAAGTAGCGCGATGCGTCGATGAACGACGATCCGCGGCCGGGGTTGAACGTTTCCCCTTTGCCGGCGCCGACGTGGCCGACGCGAAGCCGTCCGCCCCGTCTCGGCCGTTGCCCCAGGGCTCCGAGAGCCGTGTCGGCAAGCCAGCCGGCAGCGCCGAGCGACACTCCGGCGGCCGCGGCCATGCGAATGAGCTCCTCGCGTGTGAACGCAGCGTCCTCGGCGCTCTCCTCGTAGACGTCGACGTCCTGCCAACCCTCGTACCGGATCATCACGACCTCCTGAGTCTGCCCGCCGTCGACGTGACGTTGAACCAGCGCCGCCGTTCTGTCAAGCGCCGGCGATCTCGGGATCGGGCGGATACGCGAAGCATCGCGCCAGCGCTCCACCGTCCACCGGCAGGAGCGCACCGGTGACGAACCGGGCATCGTCCGAAAGGAGGAACGCGATGACGGACGCGATCTCGTCGGGCTCCGCTACGCGACCGAGAGGAGCGAGGTCGCGCCACGACTGGATCATGGCCTCCCGGTCCTCGTAGTCGGACAGGTACCCCTCGGCCAGCGGCGTCATGACCGCACCCGGACGGACGGCGTTGCAGCGGATCCCGGCAGGCCCGTACTCGACCGCGATCTGCCTCGTGATCCCGTCGACGCCGCCCTTCGAGGCCTCGTACGCGAGTGCAGCCGGGAACGCCGCCGTGGACTCGATCGAGGAGACGTTCACGATCGCGCCCGCGGCCCGTTGCGCGAGCCACGCCGCACACGCGACGGAGCATCCGAGCGCGGTTCCCACGAGGTTCACTCTCAGCACGCGTTCCAGAGCCTCGTCGTCGAGGTCGTGCGCGCGGGTCGGAATCCAGATCCCCGCGACGTTCACCCAGCCTGTCAGCGTGCCCATCTCGGCCGCCACGATGGCAGCGGCCTCATGCGACAACCGACTGCCCACGTCACCGACAACCTCGTGGAAGGGCTCTCCGAGCTCCGACGCCGCCCCGGCCAGACCCGACTCGTCGCGGTCGAGCCCGACGACCGTGGCGCCGTCGGTCACGAGTCGCCGAGCCGTGGCGAGCCCGATTCCGGACGCGGCTCCCGTGACGACGACGACCTCTTGCATAGCGCCGCTCTTATCGCACTCCCGCACGTGATCCGTCAAGATCGCGCGATGCCTGCCGAGACGGTCTCGTGCCCGATCGCGCGGGTCGAGGCGATCGTCTTGCGCGCGCCCGCGGTCGACGCCGGCGACCTCGACTCATCGAGCGAGACGGTGATCGTGCGGATCACGGACGAGAAAGAGAGGCAAGGGATCGGCGAGGCCGACGCGGCAGCCTCGGTCGTGCGCGAGCTCGTGCTCATGGACGACGTGCACGGCTGGAGCCGCGGTCTCGCCGCGGTCCTCACACGGCGCGATCCCTTCCATATCCGCTCGCTGCACGAGGAGCTCTACGCGTCGACCATCTGGCACGGGCGCAGGGGGCTCGGCATCCACGCCCTCTCCGCGGTCGACGTGGCGCTCCACGACCTCGCCGGAAAGCAGGCCTCGCGTCCTGTGGTGGATCTTCTCGGTGGGCCGGTGCGCGACTCGACGAACCCGTACGCCACGATCTACCAGGGAGCGGTGCGCGACCGCACAGTCGGCCAGATGATGGACGCGACCGCGAGCCTGTTCGAGCGGGCGCTCGCGCTGGGGTTCAAGGCCGTGAAGATGGAGGTGATCTGGGGCGACCTCGTGTCGGACCGAGCGCTCGTGGAGTGCATCCGCGAAGGACGACGCCTGCTGGGAGACGACGTGGCGCTGCTCGTTGACTTCGGCTACCGCTGGCGCGACTGGCGGGACGCCCTCTGGACATTGTCACGGCTCGAGAGCGCCAACCTGTTCCTGGCGGAGGCCACGCTCCTCCACGACGACCTCGAAGGACACCGGAAGCTCGCAGGTCGCGTCGAGACGCGCATCGGTGGAGCCGAGATGGCGGCGACCGTGCACGAGTGCCGGGAGTGGCTTCGCACGGGCGAGGTCGACGTGCTCCAGCCCGACATCGGCCGTTGTGGCGGTCTCACCGAGCTCCGCCGGATCGCCGAGCTCGCGGAGCTCGAGGGAGCGCTTGTCATCCCTCACGGTTGGAAGACGGGCATCACCGCCGCTGCCGCGCGCCACTTCCAGGCGGCGACGCCGAACGCTCCCTACTTCGAGCTCCTCCACCCGAGCCTGTTCGACTCTCCGCTGCGACAGGAGCTCACGCGCCCCGAGCCCGAGCTGCGTGACGGCACGCTGCCGATACCCGATGCACCGGGCCTCGGCATCGAGCTCGACGAGGACGCAGTGAGTCGCTTCCGCGTCGACACCTGATGCCCGGCGAGAGCCCTCTCCTCGGCCAGACCGCACTCGTCACAGGCGCGAGCCGCGGCATCGGCCGAGCGATCGCGCTCGAGCTCGCACGTCGGGGAGCGGACGTCGGCCTGATCCAGCGGGGCGACGCAGCAGATGTCGCGGCGTCGATCGCCGAGCTCGGACGGCGAGCTGTCGTCGTGCGTGCCGATCTCGAGGACCCCGTCGCCGCCGAGACGGCCGTCGAAGCCGTCGTGGCCGATCTCGGCCGCCTGGACATCGCCGTCTGCAACGCGGGAACGGTGCACCGCGAGCCTGCCCTCGAGGTCTCCCTCACAGACTGGCGCCGGGTCGTGGACGTGAACCTCGTCTCGGGCTTCGTCGTGGCGCGGGCGGCGGCTCGGAGATTCGTGGCACAAGGCGAAGGTGGGCGGATCGTCTTCACGGCGTCCGTGCTCTCGTTCCAGGGCGGCTGGAACGTTTCGAGCTACGCGGCGAGCAAGGCAGGGGTCGCGAACCTGGCGCGTGCGCTCGCCAACGAGTGGGCGCCGCTCGGGATCCGCGTGAACGCGGTTGCCCCGGGGTACATCGAAAACGACCAGTCCGCACCGTTGCGCGCGGACCCCGAGCGGTACGCCGCCATCAGCTCCCGGATACCGGCGGAAAGGTGGGGAACGAACGAAGACGTCGCCGCGACCGTGGCATTCCTCGTCTCTCCGGCCGCGGAATACGTCCACGGCTCCGTGTTGACCGTCGACGGCGGCTGGCTCGGCCGGTGACGTTTTGCGACACTCATTTGTCCGCACAGGCGAAGCCGTTCTAGACTCGGCGCACGTACTTCGCGACCAAGAAGGGTGGGCCATGGCCACAGTGAGTGCGGCAAGTGACGCTGAGACCGAGATCCTCGTACCCGGCTCCGAAAGCGAGGCGATCGCGGCCTTCGGCGACGGGACGGACGTGGTCGTCGTCGGTGGCGGGACGATCGTCGTCCCGGAGATGACCTACCGCCGGCTGCAACCGGCGAAGGCGCTCATGCTGGG
>DATFEK010000021.1:0-4477 GCA_035251305.1 Gaiellaceae bacterium
CCCTGTCGAGGAGGCCGGCGCGATCCTGCGGAGGCACGCCGTCCGCGCTGCGCTCCAGACGCTGCCCGAGCTCGAGCGGAGGGTTCTCGAACTCCGCTTCGGCTTCGACGGCGAGCAGCAGACGCTCGAGGCGATCGAACGCGAGCTCGGGATCTCCCGCGAGCGGCTCCACAGGCTCGAGCGGCGGGCATTCGCCCAGCTCGGCGCGAAGCTTGAAGGCGTGGTCGATGCAGCGTCGGACGAGCTCGCAGACTCGGCCTGATCGACGGGCTGGCCGGCGATCCGCGACCCGTTGCGTGCGTGACGCTCGCTGGACGCGACGACTACCGCATCCGCGTTGGTGACTATCGCGTCGTATACGCCGTCGACGACACGGAGCGTTCGGTCATCGTCGCCCGAGTCGCTCACCGCCGCGAGGTCTACCGCCGCTCGTAGGTTCGGACGTACGAGTGCGCCGGGGTAGATCTCCGGCTCATGAGCCCAGGAGACCGGACGATCACAGGCCGGCCTGGAACCGCTGCGAAGGAGTAGGATGATCGAACTGGCCTCGCGGTCAGGACCCCGGCCGAAACCCCGAAGGCCGTCGACGTGCCACAGCACGCGAGACGATGGAGCCTCGGCGAACAGAGTTGACTGAGTCGCGGGGCCAGCACTCTTAGACGAAGGGAGGCTGGATTGGCGAACCGTAGGCAGCAGACCCAGGCCAAGGCGGCGCGAGAACGAACCGTCAGGGAGCGTCGCGAGCGAAAGCAGGAGAAGAAGAGGGCTGCCGCGGCCGAGCGGAAGGAACGCGCGGAAGGCGATTCCCCGCCGGAGCACGAAGACGTCGCGGCAGGCGGTCTCTCGCCGGAGCGCGAAGACGTCGCGGACTAGCTAGCTAGAACCGCTCCTCGATACTCATCAGACCGAACGACACGATCGTGCGGTAGTGCGGGAATGCGTGGTGCCCTGCCTGAAGCAGGACCTGGTCTCCCGATTCGAGGATCCTCTGGTAGACGTACAGCGGCACCTTCACCGATCGCTCACAGTCGCTCTTCGAGCACTCGCAACCGAACTCGACGAGGCCCTGTGTGTCGGTTGCCGGACTGCCCTCGGCTTTGCTCTCGTTCTCGCGCCGACGTGCGACGTGATGGGTCATACCGTCCATGGGACACCGCCTCTCGATCGCCCTCTGACCTGAACGGATAAGGAGGGCGCGACCGGCCGCCATCGGTATTCGTCCCGTACTCACGCAGTGTACGCACGCGGCGGGCCGCGTACGGGATCTCGCCTCTGCGGAGTACTCTATGAGAGTGAACCTCGCAGTTGGCGACCTGGTCGTGTACGGCAACCACGGGGTCGGCCGCATTGCAGCGCGGAAGGAGCACACGATTCTCGGGACCGCGCGGGAAGTCGTCGTGATCGAGTTGGAGGGCGAGCTTACGGCGACCTTACCGTTGGAGCTGGCGCAGACGCAGCTGAGGCCGTTGGCCAGCGGGGCCGACCTGCGCCGGGTCCGCGAGGCACTTCGCGACGACAGCCAGCTCAACGTCGATCCCTGGCTCTCCCGGCGAAGGGCGACGCTGGAGAAGCTCACCGGCGGCAATCCGGTGCAGCTGGCCGAGATCGTGAGCGAGGGCGCCCAGCGCGAACGGCTCCGCGCTGCAAAGGGAAGCAAGCCTCAGCTCTCCACGGGAGAACGCGAGATCTTCGGCAAGGCGAGGAGGCTGCTCTCGGGCGAGATTGCGCTGGCGCTCGGCATCCAGGCAGCTGCGGCGGAAGGCTGGATCGACAAGCATCTGGCGCGCCCGGCCTAAAAAGGCCGCCGACGCCTCACCACTTCGACCTGCCGCGCCGGCGGCCCGAATACACGAGCCGGGGTCGCGCAGTGTGGAGCCCCGCATCTTCGAATTGCTGACTGTGCCCGAGGCGGGTCGCGACGCGGCTCGTTTCTGCCTGCTGGTCGGGCAGCACGAAGGTCACCGCCGTCCCGTCGTTCCCGGCACGACCTGTGCGACCGGTGCGATGGACGTATTCCTTGTGCTCCGCGGGCGGGTCGTAGTTGACGACGTGAGCGATGTGCTCGATGTCGAGTCCGCGCGCGGCGACGTCGGTCGCGACGAGTACCCGCGCGTCGCCGCTCTCGAAGCGTCTGAGCGCACGTTGGCGCTGCGACTGCGAGAGGTCGCCGTGCATGGAGGCCGCGTGAATCTCGCGGCGTGAGAGCTTGCGGACGAGGTTGTCGGCGCCTCGCTTCGTTCGCACGAAGACGAGCGTTCGGCCCTCCGCGGCGAGGAGGTGTTCGACGAGTGTGTCGACCTTCGTGTCATGCGCCACCGGGACGAAGCGGTGAGTGATCTCACCGGTCTCGCCGGCGGACGGTAGCCCGGCCTGGAAGCGCGACGGCGCGTTCGTATACCTGCGCGCGAGCTCTCCGACCTCGTCGTCGAGCGTGGCCGAGAAGAACATCGTCTGCCGGTTCCGCGGGAGGCGCTTCACGATCCGGTCGACTTGCGGCTTGAAGCCCATGTCGAGCATCCGGTCCGCCTCGTCGAGGACGAGGATGCGAACGGCGTCGAGCTCCACCAGGCGCCGATCGAGAAGGTCCTGCAGACGTCCTGGTGTCGCCACGACGACGTGCGCCGACCGGGCGCGCTTCGCTTGAGCGGGCAGGGGCACGCCGCCGTAGACGGCGGCCACCGACAGTCCCTTCGGGCGCCCGACGACGACGAGCTCGTCGGTCACCTGCTGCGCGAGCTCGCGAGTGGGGACGAGAACGAGCGCGCCCGGGCGGCGGTCCTTCGGGCTGGTGCGCTCCGCGATCGGGATCGCGAACGCGAGCGTCTTCCCCGACCCGGTCGGGGACCTCGCGAGAATGTCGAGTCCTGCGATGGCGTCCGGGAGGACGCTGGCCTGGATCGCGAAGGGCTCGACGATCGAACGGGCCGCGAGCGCGTCGGCGACGTGCGGCGACACGCCGAGCTCACGGAAAGACTGCTTGGACAAGCTGTTCAACTCCTTCTCTACGTTCGAGATTCGCCTGCCCCGAACGTCCGAAGGAGGAACGAGAAGCTCATCTCACCGGCCGGCAGGATTGCCGACCGTGCCGCCACGGTAGCAGTCGGCCGAGGTTTCTCGCGCGCCTTACGGCGCGATTGCGTCACACACCCGTGACCGCGGGAGCGAGGAACGGGCGGGCAGTGTCCTCTTCTCGCCGATTATTCTCGCGCGCGTGCCGTTTGCGCCTTCGCCCCATCGCTACGACAGCATGTCCTACCGCCGCACCGGGCGGAGCGGGCTGCTTCTCCCTGCGATCTCCCTCGGCCTCTGGTGGAACTTCGGTCACGACCGTCCGTTGGACACGAGCAGGGCAATCGTCCGGCGCGCGTTCGACCTCGGGATCACACATTTCGACCTCGCCAACAACTACGGGCCGCCGTACGGCTCGGCGGAGGAGAACTTCGGCCGGCTGCTTCGTCGGGATCTTCGACCGTTTCGCGACGAGCTCGTCGTCTCCACGAAGGCCGGCTACGACATGTGGCCCGGGCCGTACGGCGACCGGGGGTCGCGCAAGTATCTTCTCGCGAGCCTCGACCAAAGCCTCGAGCGGCTCGGCCTCGACTACGTCGACATCTTCTACTCGCACCGCTTCGATCCCGACACTCCGCTCGAGGAGACGATGGGCGCGCTCGACACCGCCGTCCGGCAGGGGAAGGCGCTGTACGCGGGCATCTCGTCCTACTCGGCTGCGAAGTCCCGTGAGGCGGCCGCGATCCTGCGCGAGCTCGGGACGCCGCTTCTGATCCACCAGCCGTCCTACTCGATGCTCAACCGCTGGATCGAGCCGGACCTCCTGGACGCGCTCGGCGAGTTCGGCGTCGGCTGCATCGGCTTCTCCCCGCTCGCCCAGGGAATGCTGACCGACAAGTACCTCGACGGGGTTTCCGAGGGATCGCGCGCCGATCGGCCGTACTCCCTCTCGATTCAGCTCCTGAGCGACGACGCGCTCGACAAGATCCGCGCCCTGAACGACCTCGCCGCGCGCCGCGGCCAGACTCTCGCGCAGATGGCCCTCGCCTGGACGCTCCGAGACCCGCGCGTGACCTCCACGCTCGTCGGCGCGTCGAGCGTGGCTCAGCTCGAGGAGAACGTCGCCTCGCTCGAGAACCTCGCGTTCTCGGGCGACGAGCTCGCGGAGATCGACCACCACGCGACCGACAGCGGCATCAACATCTGGGCCGCCTCGAGCGAGACCTGAGTCCAGCGATCCGCGTACCTCGCGGTCGTGGCGCCCGAGACCGCCTAGCTGGGTAGCTTGCCGACGTTCCGATGGTGCCAGAAGTCCCACCAGTTGAAGAGCTCCGCGTGGTCCCTCCCGCCCTGGCGCGCGATGCCGAGGAAGTCCTTGTGAGTCTCCTGGCCGAGCTTCTCGTGTGTCCACGCGAGGACCGACACGTTCCCCTCGAACGTGCAGAACCGGCGTCCGGCAACGGCGCCC
>DATFEK010000037.1:0-4285 GCA_035251305.1 Gaiellaceae bacterium
CGTGACGTTCATCTCGCGAACCGCAGTCGAGTCCGATCTCGCAGCGGGGACGCTCGCCGAGGCGCGTGTTCAGGGGCTCGACGTGACACGCGAGATCTCGCTCGCGACGGCCTCGGGCAGGGCGCGCTCGCGCGTTGCCGACGCGTTCGTGACCTTCGCGCGCGAACGACTCGCTTAGTGGTGGCTCCGGGAACCACGCTGCCCCTGGGCCGGCTGCAAATGCTTCGCATCGCGTCGTCCTCGGTCGCCCACATACCTTCTGGTATGCGGGCTCCCTGCGTCCTAGCGCTGCTCGATTTTCGCTCGGCCCATTGGCACCGAGCTTCCCGGAGACACCACTCGTGATCGTTCGCTGGGGCATCGGCGAGCTGGGCGGTCTTCTCACCGAGCTCGGAGTCGCACGGCCCCTCCTCGTCACGACCGCACGATTCGCAGATCTCGAGCTGCCCGTGGCGACCCGGTTTTCCGGCGTGCAGCGACACTCGCCGTTCGATGTCGTGTCTGCTGCGACCGCCGCCGCTGTCGGTTCCGACGGGCTCGTCGGGCTCGGTGGCGGCAGCGCGATCGACACCTCGAAAGCGGTCTCGGCAGCGACCGGGCTGCCACTCGTCGCGATCCCCACGACGTATTCAGGAGCGGAGTGGACGTCGTACTTCGGCATGCGTGACCCGGTTCGACGGCTGAAGACCGGCGGCTCCGGCGCGAACACCCTCGGGGTCTTGTACGAGCCCGCGCTCACGCTCGGACTGCCCCGCGAGGAATCGGTCGGCACCGCGCTGAACGCGCTCGCCCACTGCGCGGAGGCGTTGTACGCGGGCCCGTGCGAGAGCGCTTCGCTCGGAGCAGAACGCATCGCTCGCTGGCTTCCGGTGGTCGTCTCCGACGGCGGCGCGCTCGAAGCGCGAACGGGGCTCCTCGAAGGTGCGATGTACGCGGGCATGGCGCTCGCGGAACGAGGCCTCTTCCTGGCGCATGCCATGGCGCAGGCGCTCGGCGGGCGCTACGGCGTCTCGCACGGTGCGATGAACGCGATCTGCCTCGCACCGGCGCTTCGCTTCAACGAGCCGGCGGTTCCGGACGCGATCGCGGCGCTCGGGGCGGCGCTCGGTCGAGACCGGCCGATCGAGCGCGTCGAGGAGCTCGCGGCGCTGGGCGGCTACGAGCGGCTGCGCGACTTCGGTGTTCCCGAGGACGAGTTGCCCGAGCTGGCGGCCGAGATCGCTGGTCGGCCCGGCGCACGGGCGAATCCGAGGCGGGCCACAGCCGAGGAGGTCGAGCCATTGCTTCGCGCCGTCTGGTGAGCGGTTGACGAACCGCCCGCCCAGGCGGACCATGTGTTCGTGATCGTCGAGTATGCAGGCCTCGTATCCGCGTTCGCGCTGCTGGCCGCGACGCTCAGCGGCTCGTACGGACAGAACGTCGCGGCCGTCTTCGCGTCGGGCGCCACGAGCATCAGCGCGGTCTCGAAGGCGGCACGCTCGGAGAAGGTGTCGGTTGCCGGAGCGAATGCCGCGTACAAGCGTGCGCCCTACAGGAAACCGGCGCTCAAGTACCTCTACGCGCTGGGCTGGATCGGCGGGACGAAGCACCGCGCGGAGTGCGGCTTGACACTGCTGAGCGAGGACACGGCCAAGCAGCAGACCCAGCAGCAGATTCGCTCGAACGCGAAGCTACGGGCGCAACTTCGCAAGCGCGCGGTGAGCGTCAGCGCGGCGGCGTCGGCCCTCGTCAAGGGCGTCGTCTCCGCTTGCGGATGACGTCCTAGGCTGCTTCGGGAGTCGGTTGCCGTCGGCCGCCGAGCACGCGGCGCAAGCTCACGATTCCCAGCACCTCTGACCCGTCCACGACGGGAAGGTGCCGGAAGCCGTTGTCGAGCATGACCCGCGCGGCATCGTCGAGCGACATGTCCGGCGGAGCCGTGATCGGGTCCGGCGTCATCCACTGCCGGACGCGCGCCTCGCTCGTATGGACCCTCGCGGCCATCGCGCGAAGCATGTCTCGCTCGCTCAGGATCCCGATCAGGCGACCGAAGTCTTTCACGACGACGGCGCCGACGTTTCGTTCGCTCATGCGCTCAGCGACCTCGCCGAGCGTGTCCTCGGGCGCGACCGTGATGAAGGTCGGCTTGACGATCTCGGCGAGGGTGCCCATTGAACGCACGAGTGTAACCCCTGGGGAGCAGAACAGCCGAAAATAACAATACGTAATGACAGAAATAAGACTGTGCGCTAGGATGCGCCACGTGCGGAGCGACGCCTCCTCCTGCGACGTGCTCGTGATCGGTAGCGGCGCTTCCGGGCTGGCCGCGGCCGTTGCGGTTGATCGCGCGGGCGCTCGGGTCGCGCTGGCGACCAAGACCACGTTGCAGGCGTGCAACTCGGCGAAGGCGCAGGGCGGGATCCAGGCCGCGTTCGGAGACGACGACTCCCCCGAGATCCACGCCGAGGACGTCATGCGCAGCTCGCACGACACCGCGAATCCACGACTCGTCGAGGTGCTCACGAGCGAGGCGCCGTCGGCGATTCACTGGCTCGAGGAGCTCGGCGTCGAGTTCACGCGCGCGAACGGTGGTTATCGCCTCGCGCGCTGCGGTGGCGCGAGCCGCAAGCGGTTGCTCCAGGTCGGCGACCGCACCGGGCACGCGATCACGAAGGCGCTTCGGGAGACGTACGAGGCCGGCGCCGGCTCCGAGCTCCCTCACCACGCTCTCGCCGGGTTGGAGCCGGCCGCCTCCGGCTGGAGAGCGTCTTTCCAGACGAAGGAGGGCGTCGCCGAGGTCGACGCCGGTGCCGTCGTGCTCGCGGCCGGTGGGCGCTGCTACGCGGAGGCCGAGACGCGCGGCGAGCTCTCCACGAACCATCCGAATGCGACCGGCGAGGTGACTCGCATCGCCGTCGAGGCCGGCGCTGAGACACGGGACCTCGATGCCCTCCAGTACCACCCGAACGGAGGCGCCTGGCCGGCGACGATGCAGGGCTATTCGATCCCGGAGACGACGCGCGCCTACGGCGCCGTCCTCCTGAACGGCGATGGCGAGGAGTTCACCGACTCCCTCGGTCCCAGGGACGCCGTCTCGCAGGCCATCTTCGACGAGATCGAGAAGGGCAAGGGCGTACTCACGCCCGACGGACGACCGGCGGTGTGGCTCGACACGACCCGCATCGCGCCCGACGACGCCGAGATCTCGCTTCCCTACATGCTCAGGCGCTACCGCGGGGCTGGCATCGATCCGCTCACGGAACCGATCTACACGTACCCCGTCCTCCACTACCAGAACGGCGGGCTGGTCATCGACGAGCACGCCGAGACGACTCTCGAGGGCGTCTACGCCTGCGGCGAGATCGCGGGCGGGACGCACGGAAGGAACCGCATGATGGGCAACTCGCTGCTCGAGTGCACCGTCTTCGGCCGCAGAGCTGGACGCTCTGCGGCCTATGAGGCGAAGTCATGAGCGTGGGGCTGGCGTCTAACCACCTTCTCGACGCAGTCGAGAAGGTGGCTGCACACCTCTACGTCTGGGCGCTGAAGGACATTCCGCAAGATCTTCGAGACGCGCTCGGCGATGCAGCCGGCAGGGAGACGTCGGTGACCGGTCAGCGTGTGCTCCAGACCATCCTGCGCAACGTGACCGTTGCCGAGGACGAGAAGAACCTCGTCTGCCAGGACACTGGGATCGCGGTCTACTACTGCCGCGTCGGCGAGCACTTCCCTCTCCACCCTGCACGCATCTACGCCGCGCTCAAGGAGGGCACCGAGCGTGCGACCGTCGAGCATCCCCTGCGCTCGAACACGGTCCACACGCTCACCCGGGAAAACACGGGGCCGAACGTCGGCTTCCGGGTCCCGATCGTCCACTGGGACTTCGTCCCGGAATGGGACGGCCTCGACGTGAAGTGTGTCCCGAAGGGCTCGGGCTCCGAGAACATGAGCTTCCTGAAGATGTGCGTTCCCGCGGACGGTGTCCGCGGGATAAAGGAATTCGTGCTGGAGTCCGTGGTGGGGGCGGGTGGAAAGCCGTGCCCTCCGGGAATCGTCGGAGTAGGCATAGGCGGCAGCGCCGACTATGCCATGCACCTCGCGAAGGAAGCGATCGCGCGTCCCGTCGGCACGCGGAACCCCGATCCGCTCGTCGCCGCGCTCGAAAACGAGCTCAAGGACCTCCTCAACGAGACGGGGGTCGGGCCGATGGGCCTCGGGGGCGATGTCACCGTTCTCTCGGTTCACGTCGAGCACGCGGACACGCACATGACGCTCAATCCGGTCGCGGTGAACTACCAGTGTTGGG
>DATFEK010000043.1:0-6368 GCA_035251305.1 Gaiellaceae bacterium
GCGTTGTATGCGAGCTGGCGAACAGGCTCCTCGAGTGCACGAACGACGATGTTCGCGCCCGTCCTCTCGTCGCCCTCCAGGGCGTCGAGTGTCTTCTTGACCGCATCGCCGGCGTTGATGAGCGCAACGCCGCCGCCCGGAACGATGCCCTCCTCGAGGGCGGCCCGCGTGGCCTGCAGTGCGTCCTCGACGCGGTGCTTCTTCTCCTTCATCTCGGTCTCGGTGGCTGCGCCGACCTTGACCACCGCGACGCCGCCCGACAGCTTCGCGAGGCGCTCCTGGAGCTTCTCGCGGTCGAAGTCGGAGTCGGTGTTCTCGATCTCGGACTTGAGCTGCTTGATCCGGCTCTTGATCGCGTCCGACGAACCCGCACCGTCGATGATCGTCGTCGTGTCCTTGTCGATGACGATCTTCCGCGCCTTGCCGAGCTGAGACAGCTTCGTGTTCTCGAGCTTGAGGCCCATCTCCTCGGTGATGACCTCGCCACCCGTGAGGATGGCGATGTCCTCGAGCATCCGCTTGCGGCGGTCGCCGAAGCCGGGCGCCTTGACCGCGACGGCCGAGAACGTGCCGCGGAGCTTGTTGACGACGATCGTCGCGAGCGACTCGCCCTCGACGTCCTCCGCCACGATGATCAGAGGCCTCCCGGCCTGAATGACCTGCTCGAGAACGGGGAGCAGATCCTTGACCGCACCGATCTTCTGGTTTGCGATCAGGACGTACGGCTCCTCGAGCACGGCCTCCATGCGCTCGGCGTCCGTGATCATGTACGGGGACAGGTAGCCCTTGTCGAACTGCATGCCCTCGGTGAACTCGAGCTCGAGTCCGAAGGTCTGCCCCTCCTCGACGTTCACGACGCCGTCCTTGCCGACCTTCTCGATCGCGTCCGCGATCACGTCGCCGATCTCCCGTTCGCGCGAGGAGATCGTGGCGACGCGGGCAATGTCCTCCTTGCCCGAGACCTCGGTCGACTGCGTCTTGAGGTTCTCGACGACCGCGTCGACGGTCTTCTCGATGCCGCGCTTGAGCGCCATCGGGTTCGCGCCGGCCGCGACGTTCTTGAGTCCCTCGCGTACGATCGCCTGCGCGAGCAGAGTCGCGGTCGTCGTGCCGTCGCCGGCGACGTCGTTGGTCGATGTCGCGACCTCGCGTACGAGCTGCGCGCCCTGGTTCTCGAACGGATCCTCGACCTCGATCTCTCGAGCGATGGTGACGCCGTCATTCGTGATCGTCGGCGCGCCGAACTTCTTGTCCAGGACGACGTAGCGCCCCTTCGGCCCGAGCGTCACCTTGACCGCGTCGGCGAGGATGTTCACGCCGCGCTCGAGCGAGCGGCGCGCGTCCTCGTTGAACTTGAGCTCCTTGTGAGCCATCTATCTACTCCTCCTCAACGTCGCGAGCTAGGCGGCGGCGCCGGCGAGCTTGCGCTTGCCCTTGCCCCGTGTTGTTACGACCTTCGCGAGCACGTCCGACTCGCGCAGAATGAGAACGTCGTCAGCACCGACCTTGATCTCCGTCCCGCCGTACTTGGAGAAGATGATCTCGTCGCCGACCTCGACGTCCATCGTGATGTACTTCCCGTCCTCGTCACGCGCGCCGGGGCCGACGGCGAGGACGGTGCCGCGCTGCGGCTTCTCCTTCGCCGTGTCCGGAAGCACGATTCCGCTGACCGTCATCTCCTCCTCATCGAGGACCTCGACGATCAGGCGGTCGCCCAAAGGCTGCAAATCCATACGAGAGACCTCCTGGAATACCGAGTTTGTGACTGGGCTGGCACTCAGACCGTCTGAGTGCCAGGACAACCATAGCACCCTCGGCACGTTTCGCCAAGCCGAATTGAGTCGATCACGCTCAGATTCGAGAGAATTCATGCTACTCGGTGTTACAAAGTCCTGATGCGCCGTGAGTTCTCGGCGGGAGTCGTCGTCGTTCGCCGCATGCGGGGGCGCTGGTGGCTCGCAACGGTTCGGCCCCAGGGCAAGCCGGAGGATGTCTGGGTTCTCCCGAAGGGACTGGTCGACGCGGGCGAATCGCCCGCGGATACGGCGCTCCGCGAGGGCTACGAGGAGACGGGCCTGCGCGCACGGCTGTCCTCGAAGCTGGGAGACGTCCGCTACGTCTACACCTGGGAAGGTGAGAGGGTCTTCAAGATCGTGAGCTTCTACCTCGCCCACGCCACCGGCGGGCGGATCGGCGCCTTGCCGGCGGGCATGGAGGTCGAGGTGGCCGACGCACGCTGGTTCCCGCTCGACGATGGAGCGCGGCTTCTCGCCTACAAGGGCGAACGGGAGATGTCCGCCAAGGCGCTCGAGCACCTGGGAACAAGCCCGGCCGGGCCCGACCCCATATGATTCCGCGGCCGCCGATGCCGACCTTCGCCCTCAACTTCTACAATCCCGCAGTCGCCGAACAGCTCCGGACGAGCCGAAAGACGGCCACGATCCGTCTCGGCGACAAGTCGGCGAAGTACCGCAAGGGGATGATCGTGACCGTGCTCTGCGGCGCGCGCTACGGGCAGAGAGAGCGGATATTCGACGCGGTGATCGACAAGGTCGAGGTCAAGGCGCTCCGCGAGCTGTCACCGCGC
Organism: Gaiellaceae bacterium; assembly: GCA_035251305.1. Classification (GTDB taxonomy): domain Bacteria; phylum Actinomycetota; class Thermoleophilia; order Gaiellales; family Gaiellaceae; genus GMQP-bins7. The sequence goes on from DATFEK010000043.1 coordinate 2,588, forward strand.
GAAATCGAGCACGACAACCCGCAGATCCGGCGGGTCGACGAGATGGTGTGGTTCCTGAGCCAGCTCTACAACCGCGACGTGAGCGAGGACGACATCGTGACCGTCATACGGTTCTCTCAGATCGCGTAGCAGCTCCAGACCTCTTTCATGTTGTCTTAGGCCAGCCACCATACGAGACCGGCGACTGCGAGGACGGCGATCGCGACGATCCCGATCTTCCACACGAGCGAGAGCGCTTTCACGCGCTCCCAGAGCCGCGCCACCGGGACGTAGGCTCGGACCGCCCATTCGTACTCGAGCGCGAGGAGGCGGAGGCCCATGAGCAGGAGCGGCAGGCCGAGCTCGGGCACCGGAAGGACGAAGGCGGCTCCCGCGAGCCCCACGAACCCGCCGCCGGCGACAGCCAGCGTGCGGACGAGTACCGAGCGCTCTCTATGGCGCTCGCGCGCAGCCTCGAGCCGGGCCCGAGCATCCTCAGACGTCACCTGCCGGGACGACGGATCTGAACCCCGAAGAGCTCGGTCGTGCGAACTGGGATACCGCATTCCTCGCATTCGACCGCGAACGCCGATGCGATCGGCGCGTCGCAACCCGGGCAGCGATGCCGAAGCTCACCTCCACACTGCGGGCAGCCGGCCGGCAACTGGCCCTCGTCTTCGAGGAAGTAGCGCAACGTGTGGCCGCATTCCAGACAGAACGCCACCCAGTCGCCGAGCGTCCTGCGACGCTCCTCCTGGATCCAGTTGCGTCTGCGCCTGACCATCCGCATGCCCATCGTAGGTGCAAGCCGTATCTCACTCCTCGCATGCTCCGCACGGCCCCTGATTCCACATGTGCAGTCGTTAGAGTGCGGTGGCGATGGCCGTACGCGAAGCCGAGCCCGTGGGCTCGCTCCAGGAAGTGAAGGAGGCAGGGCTCGACCGCGAGGACCTCCTCGCCATCTACCGCCACATGCTGATGACCCGCGCAATCGAGGAGCGCGGTCACATCCTCTACAAGCAGGGGAAGATCCCGGGCTCGTTCTACACGGGGCGTGGAAACGAAGGAGCGGCAGTCGGCATCGGCACCGCGATGGGGCCGAACGACGTGGGTACTCCCCTACAGCGCGACATGGGCGTGCACGTCAGCCGGGGCCTGGAGCCCTGGCGCATCTTCGCCCAGTACATGGGGCGCGAGGACGGGCCCACGAGAGGACGGGACGGAAACGTTCACATGGCTGCTTCCGAGCTCGGACTGCACCCGATGGTCAGCCACCTTCCGGCCATGCTCCCGGTCGCGACAGGTATGGCCTTGGCGTTCAAGATCCGCGGCGACCGGCGGGTCGCGGTCGGCTGGTTCGGCGAGGGGGCGGCCGCGCGCGGCGACGCGCACGAGAGCATGAACATGGCCGGGGTACGACAACTCCCGATCGTGTACGTGTGCGACAACAACCAGTGGGCGTACTCGACGCCGACCTACCTCTCGTACCCGATCGAGCACATCGCCGACCGAGCGGCCGCATACGGGTTCGAAGGCGTGGTCGTCGACGGTACCGACGTGCTCGCGGTCTACCGCGAAGCGCGCAGGTCCATCGACAAGGCTCGCGAGGGCGGCGGGCCCACGCTCGTCGAGTGCGTCACCCTCCGCATGGAGGGACACGCCGTCCACGACGACGCCTTCTACGTGCCGAAGGAGATGTTCGAGCAGTGGGCTGTGCACGACCCGATCGAGCGCTACCGCAGCTGGCTGCGGGACCACGCGGACATGAGCGACGACGAGGAGAGCGAACTCACCGCGACCGTCAAGCGAATCCTGAACGAAGCGCTCGACCGCGCCGACCAGTCCCCGATGCCGGATCCCGCAACGCTCGAGGCAAGCGTGTTCGCCTCTCCGGAAGACCTCGACACGCCGCATCACAAATGAAACCGAGGTGTGACGCAACAGTTAGAGCAGATGTGTCGCGCGATCTGCGTCGCGATGCGTCGTCCTCGGTCGCGTCCATGGACGCTCCCTGCGTCCTAGCCTCGCTTGCATCTCGCACGACACACCCGCGAAACCGTCATCGGAGGCAGCGTCATGGCTGAGATGACCTACATCCAGGCGATCTCGGACGGGCTGCGGCTCGAGATGCGCCGCGACCCGCGCGTCTTCCTCCTGGGCGAGGACGTCGGCGTGTACGGCGGCGCGTTCAAGGTGTCACTCGGCTTCCAGGAGGAGTTCGGACCCTGGCGTGTGATCGACACGCCTCTCTCCGAGACGGCGATAGTCGGTGGAGCGACAGGCGCCGCGCTCATGGGTCTACGACCCGTCGCCGAGATGCAGTTCGCGGACTTCATCTCCTGCGCGTGGGACCAACTCGTGACCGTCGCGGCGAAGCAGTTCTTCCGCGGGCAGACGCCGATTCCGATCGTCGTCCGGCTGCCGTCGGGCGGCGGGTTCTCGGGCGGGCCCTTCCATTCGCAGAATCCGGAAAGCTCGTTCGCGCACATCCCCGGTCTCAAGATCGTCTGCCCGGCCACGCCGCACGACGCGAAAGGCCTCCTGGCGGCTTCGATCGAGGATCCGAACCCGGTCCTCTTCTTCGAGCACAAGCATCTCTACCGGCGGATCAAGGGCGAGGTGCCGGAGGATCGCTACACCGTCCCGTTCGGCTACGCGAACGTCCATCGGCCCGGAGACGACGCCACGATCGTGACCTGGGGGGCGATGGTGCACACGGCGACCGAGGCCGCCGGCGAGCTCGCGAAGGAGGGTTTCGAAGCCGAGGTGCTCGACCTCCGGACCCTGATCCCGTGGGACAAGGAGCGCGTTCTCGAGGGCGTCCAGCGGTGCTCCAAGGTGCTCGTACTGCACGAGGACACTCGCACTGGAGGTTTCGGTGCGGAGATCGCGGCGACGATCGCGGAGGAGGCGTTCGAGCACCTCGACGCGCCTGTCATGCGCGTCGCAGCGCCCGACACGCCGGTCCCGTTCTCACCTCCGCTCGAGAAGGCTTTCATCCCGCAGGTAGAAGATGTGGTGACAGCGCTACGACAGTTGGCGGCCTACTGAGGGCGAGGCAGGACCTCGCCGTACGAGGAGGAGATGGTGTCGACAGGTACGCAGACCGAGGTCGTGATGCCCCAGATGGGCGTTTCCGTCTCCGAGGGCACCATCACGAAGTGGCTCAAGCAAGTCGGCGAGCCGATCGGCCGCGACGAGCCGCTGCTCGAGATCTCGACGGACAAGGTCGACACAGAGGTGCCGAGCCCGGCCGAGGGAGTCGTGGCACAGATCCACGTCGCCGAGGGCGAGACAGTAGAGGTGGGAACGGTGCTCGCGGTCATCGCCCCCGCCGGTTCAGTCGTTTCCGAGCCTGCGGACGAGACGACGCCCGCCCCTGTCGCGACGCCCGAGCCCGAACCCGTCGCGACTGACGCGCCACCTGCGCCGGTTGCCGCGGAGCCGCATCCGATCGCCGCCGAAGGGCCGGCTCCAACGGCCGCTCGAGAGACGCCTGCCGCGCCCGAGACACCAGGTGCCGCGCCTGCGCCCGCGCAGATTCCAGCTCCGGCTCCTTCGGGGAACGGAAAGACGTTCGTGTCCCCCGTCGTGGCCCGCATCGCGGCGGAGCACGGCGTCGACCCGGCGGTCGTGCCAGGCACCGGAACGGGTGGACGTGTCACGAAGAAGGACATCCTCTCCTACCTCCAGTCCTCCACCCTCGCCGCTGCGGCACTGCCCGCCGCGGCGGAACCCGCCGTGGCGCCCGTTGCGCCCGAGCCCGAGCCGGTCGCACCCGAGCCGGCGCCCGTCGCGGCAG
>DATFEK010000045.1:0-2957 GCA_035251305.1 Gaiellaceae bacterium
GGTGACGTAGTCGCGCCAGCCGCCTCGCTCCAGCGCATACCAGGCGGGCCGCGGACTTGCCGGCGCGCTCATGGGCCAGCCTCGGCGGGCGCAAGAGCTTGGAGGCGCGTGGGGAAGGCGCGAAGCGCCTTGTCCGCGAAGCGGACCAGGGGAAGGGGTCTGGGGAAACCGGGAGGTTGCCCCAGCATCCAACCACGACACGAAGACCTTTCCCCCGCGAACGCGAGCCGGAGGCGAGCGTTGCTCATTGCTTTCGCCCCCACATGACGACGCCGGCACCCAGACTGAGGCGTCGCACTTCGACATCGCGGAGTCCGGCGGCGTGCCAGAGCTCGAGCTGGCGACCGATCGGGTACGTCTCCCAGTAGCCGCGGATCGAGTCGCCGAGGAAGTCGCCGACCTCTCGCCATCCGCTCCGAAGCGCGCGTCCTGCGAGCGGGAGCACGGCGTCGACGTAGAGATCCCAGAGCGGTCTCGAGAGCCCGTCCGGTACGCCGAACTCGAGAGATGCGATGACGCCACCCGGTCGCACGACGCGAGCGAGCTCGACGAGTGTCGCGCGCGGGTCGTCGACGTAGCGGAAGAGGTACGTGAAGGTCAGGTGGTCGAACCTGCAGTCCTCGAACGGGAGAGAGTCCGCCATTGCTTCGACGAGCTGGATGCGATTGCCGAAGCGGCGACGTGCGACGGCGAGCATCTCCGGGCTCCGATCGAGGCCCGTCACGTCGAATCCTCGCTTCAGGAGCTCGGCCGCGACGAGTCCCGTGCCCGTGGCGACGTCCAGAGCGTGCCCTTCGCGTGAGAGCCGGGACACGAGGAAGCGACGCCACAGCGGATCCTGACCGAGCGAGAGAACAGCGCCCACGCGGTCGTACGTCGGCCCCAGCGGAGCGAAGAGCTCTCGGGCTTCCACGGCGGCCACGACCCCTATTGTGGCGGCGTGGCTGTTGGAACCCAGGTTCTTACGGACGAGCTCGAGCGAATTGCCACGCTCGCTGCCGCCCATGCGCCGGCCGGCGACGAGGTGTCCGGAGTCATTGCGACGGAGCCGACCGCCGGGCACCGTGTCTATCTCTGCACCTTCGACGACGCCGACGGTCTGCGAAGCTGGCTCGCCGTCCGCGAGGACGGCGCTCCGGTGACGAGTCGCGAGGTGCTGCGCGAAGCGGTCTCCATCGCGGCGATCTGCGAGGTCGCTGTGGACGCTGCCGGCGGAGGTGACGTCGAAGCGCTCATCGCGAGCCTTGCCGAGCTCCGTGAACGCGAGGCGCCAGATGGGATCGAGGCAGCGGAGGAGGCCGCTCGAACGCTGCTGGCCGCGCTCGGTGATCCTCCGCAGCTTGCGACTCCGCATCGGCTGGACGAGATCGGGATGGCGGCACGCCGGCTCGAGCGTGAGCTCGACCCCGGAGGCGCCTCGCCTTTCGCCGCGGCGATGAAGTCGGCTCAGGGCGCCGTCGCCGAGCTGCAGCGCGAGATCGAGGCCGGCTACCGACTCGACCTTGTCTAACCTTGGCGTGATGGAAGGCGGAGGTGGCTTCTTCCCGTTCGGCGGTGGCGATCCCGAGGAGTTGCTCGGCGCGCTTCGGGAATTCGCCGAGCGCCAGGCCGAATCGGTGCAGGAGGCGCAGCGCGAGCAGTTTGCGACGCTCACGCTGAACACAGCCGTCGAGCTGACTGCCGCCGCGCTCGGTCAGATACGGGTGGACGGGCAGCCGGACGCGCAGGCGCTGGCCCTCCGTGACGCGATGCGGGTGCTCTTCCCCGAAGCGGTCGCGCTCGTCTCGGCCGCCCGCCAGGGCTTCATGCGGTCGTAGAGCCGAGCGACGCGAGGAGGCTCCACCCCCCGTCCACGACGAGGATCTGACCGCGGATCATCTCGGCGTCGGGTGAGCAGAGGAAGGTCACGCAGGCGGCGACGTCCTCGGGCGACACGATGCGGCCGACCGGGTTTCGTCTCCCCATCTCGAGCATCGCGTCGCGGTTCGGGAAGTACTCGAGCGCGCCCGTCTCGACGACGCCCGCCGAGACCGCGTTCACGCGAATTCCGCTAGAGGCGAGCTCGACGGCGAGGTAACGGACGAGAGCCTCGAGCGCGGCCTTCGAAGCGCCCACGAGCGCGTAGTTCTCGAGCACGCGCGTCGAGCCAAGGCTCGAGAGCCCGACGATCGACGCGCCGGGCGGCATCGCGGGCGCAGCGGCGCGCGCGAGCGAGAGGAGCGCTCGCGAGTTTGCCGAGAGCGTCCAGTCCCAGTGCTTGTCCTCGGTCTCGAGCGCGGGTCGGATCACTCCCGTCGCCGCAGCGTGGACGAGCACGTCGAGCGGCCCGAGCTCCATGACCTCGTCTGCGACCCGCCGCGACGCGACGTTCCCGCGGACGATGATCGGCTCCGCGCCCAGTGCCCGCAGCTGCGATGCCGTCTCCTCGGCTGCACGGTCGGTTCGCATGTACCCGATCGCGACCCGCGCCGCTCCGAGCGATGCGAATCGCAGCGCGATGGCCTTCCCGATGCCCCGCGATCCTCCGGTGACGAGGACGGAGGCTCCGTCGAAGGTCATTCGCGCCTAGAGCTTCTAACGCGATGGTCGCCCGACATGGCCGTTCATTGCGTTAGGAGCTCTTAGGGAGTGGGTCGTAGGCAGGTGCCGCGGAGGGGATCGTGTCCCAGCCGACGCGCGTCAGCGGCTCACGTTCGCCGTCTTCTGCGAGCGACGACGCATGTCCGAGCCGGTCGAGGAGCTCCATCTTCTCCTCGCCGTATTTCCGCACCGGGTGGTCGGGCGGCAAGTCCTCGACGAGCTCGCGCACGCGCGCACGCAGCTGGTACGCGAAGTGCGGCGTCGCCGGGCCGACGAGCGCGTCGATGTCGTCAACGGTTGGCTCTGTCACGACCGCAAGCCTATCGCCGGTAGCGTCGCGTGATGCGCCGGCCCTCCGCCGTCGAGGTCATGCTCCT
>DATFEK010000069.1:0-3440 GCA_035251305.1 Gaiellaceae bacterium
CGGAACGCTCGCGCGGATCGACTGCGACCCACCGACCGGCTCGAGCTCGACGACCCGGCCACGACGACCGTTCAGGTTACCAATGACGTCGCCGAGATACTCGTCGGGTGTGACGACCTCGACGGACATGACCGGCTCGAGGAGCCTGGGCCGAGCGCGCTTCAGGCCCTCCTTGAACGCAATCGAGCCCGCGATCTTGAACGCCCGCTCGCTCGAGTCGACGTCGTGGTACGAGCCCTCCACGAGCTCGACCTTGACGTCGACCACCGGGAATCCGGCGAGGATGCCCGAGCTCATCGCCTCCTCGATGCCCTGGTCGACGGCCGGGATGTACTCCTTGGGGATCTTGCCGCCGACGATCCTGTCGACGAACTCGTAGCCCTCGCCCGGGTTCGGGAAGAGGTTCACGACGACGTCGCCGTACTGCCCAGAGCCTCCGGTCTGACGAACGAACCTCCCCTGAACCCGCTCCGCGGGCCGCGTGATCGTCTCCCGATAGGCCACCTGGGGCCGGCCGACGTTGCCCTCGACCTTGAACTCGCGCAGGAGCCGGTCGACGATGATCTCGAGGTGCAGCTCGCCCATGCCGGCGATGAGCGTCTGCCCCGTCTCCTCGTCTGACGAGACGCGGAAGGTGGGGTCCTCCTCGGCGAGCCGCTGGAGCGCCTGCGAGAGCTTGTCCTGGTCGGCCTTGGTCTTCGGCTCGATCGCGACCGAGATGACGGGATCCGGGAACGACATCGACTCGAGGACGATGGGTGCCGAGTCGACTGCGAGCGTGTCGCCGGTCGTCGTGAACTTGAGCCCGACGGCGGCGGCGATCTCGCCGGCGCCGATCTCCTCGCGCTCCTCGCGGTGGTTCGCGTGCATCTGCAGGATGCGCCCGATCCGCTCCGTCTTGCCGTTGGTCGTGTTGAGCACGCGATCGCCGGCCTTGACCTGACCCGAGTACACGCGGAAGTACGTGAGCTTCCCGACGTAGGGGTCGGTCATGACCTTGAAGGCGAGCGCGGCGAACGGCGCTTCCGGATCGGCCGCGCGGGTCGCGTCCTCGTCCCTCTTGGGATCGATGCCCTGGACGGGCGGCACGTCGAGCGGGCTCGGCAGGTAGTCGACGATTGCATCCAGGAGCGACTGGACGCCCTTGTTCTTGAAGGCGGAGCCCGCGAGGACGGGCGTGATCCTGCCCGCGAGCGTCCCGCGGCGTAGTGCCCGCCGGATCACCTCGGGGGTGACCGCGCTCTCGTCCTCGAGGTACGTCTCCATGAGCTCGTCGTCGAACTCCGCGATGCCGTCGATCAGCGCGTGGTGCCCCGCCTCCGCGGCGGCGGCAAGCTCCTCCGGAATCTCGTCGACCGAGAGCTCGGTGCCCAGTGCGTTCGTGTACGTGACGGCCCTCATGTCGACGAGATCGACGATGCCGGCGAATGCTTCCTCGCTCCCGATCGGGACGTGGATCGGCACGGGTGTCGCGCCGAGACGATCTCGCATCGACTGGACGGCCGCGTCGAAGTCGGCTCCGACCCGGTCCATCTTGTTTATGAACGCGATCCGGGGGACGGCGTAGCGATCGGCCTGGCGCCACACGGTCTCGGACTGCGGCTGGACGCCGGCGACGGAGTCGAAGACCGCGACCGCGCCGTCGAGCACGCGCAGGCTTCGCTCGACCTCGACCGTAAAGTCCACGTGCCCGGGCGTATCGATAATGTTGATCCGATGGTCACGCCACTCTGCCGTCGTCGCCGCCGACGTGATCGTGATGCCGCGCTCCTGCTCCTGCGCCATCCAGTCCATGGTCGCGGCGCCCTCGTGGACCTCGCCCATCTTGTGGGTGCGCCCGGTGTAGTAGAGGATCCGCTCGGTCGTCGTGGTCTTGCCCGCATCGATGTGGGCCATGATCCCGATGTTCCGGACGCGGTCGAGCCCGACGGGTGTGGCGACTGTCGACATCTCAGTGGTCGCTCCGGTGACGGCGGTGCCTTCTGTCCGGCGAAAACCGAGCAGGCCAAGGACGCAGGGAGCGCCCGTATTGCAATACGGGCGCGACTGAGGACGCCGGCATGCGACGGTTTGCAGCCGGACAGAGGGTGCCAGTTGTTGCCGGAGCGACCACGTTGGCTCTCGTTACCAGCGGTAGTGCGCGAAGGCCTTGTTGGCCTGCGCCATCCGGTAGATGTCGTCCTTCTTCTTGTAGGCGCCGCCCTGCTGGCTCAGCGCGTCCATGAGCTCGCCGGCGAGCTTCTCGGGCATGCCCTTCTCGCGTCGGTCGCGCGCCGCCTGCACGAGCCAACGGAGCGCGAGCGTCCGGGCGCGGCGCTGTGGAACCTCGACGGGAACCTGGTAGTTCGCGCCCCCGACGCGGCGTGAGCGCACCTCGAGAACGGGCGTGACGCTCTTCACCGCCTGCTCGAGCACCTCGAGCTGCGGCTTGCCGGTCTTCTCCGAGGCGATGGCGAGCGCGTCGTAGACGATCTGCTCTGCCACGGATTTCTTGCCGGCCAGCATCAGCCGGTTGACGAGCTGAGATACGAGAACCGAGCCGTGGACGGCGTCGGGCTCGAGCTGGCGAGGCTGGACCTCTGCACGACGCGGCATGTCTAGGCTTTCTTCGCCCCGTACTTCGAGCGAGCCTGGCGTCGCTCCGAGACACCGGCGGAGTCGAGTCCGCCGCGGATCACCTTGTAGCGGAAGCCCGGGAGGTCCCTGACACGCCCGCCGCGAACGAGCACGACGGAGTGCTCCTGCAGGTTGTGGCCCTCACCCGGGATGTAGGCGCCGACCTCAGCGCCGTTCGTGAGACGCACGCGGGCGACCTTTCGGAGGGCCGAGTTCGGCTTCTTCGGGGTCGTCGTGTACACGCGCGTGCAGACGCCGCGCTTTTGCGGCGCTCCCCGGAGAGCCGGGGTCTTGGTCTTCGCCTTCGGGGCCTTCCGACCCTTTCGCACGAGTTGGTTGACTGTCGGCACGCGCTGCTCCTACTGAAGGTCGAATGCTTTCTTCACACAGAAAGGCAGGCGGGCACAGGGCGCCCACCTACCGGGCCGCGAGATCCTAGCAGACCATCGCCGGTGACCGTCTCGGCCATTCCAGTGCAGTGGTGCCTTTCGAGCGACCGTAGCGCGTCGGCGTATCCCTGAATACAGTGAGCCGCAGGGGAGTGGTTGGATTGAGATGGTGACTGCGGTAGTCGCCGCGGCCGCGGTCGCGGCAGTGCTCGTCGTGGCGGTTCTGTTGGCCCGCTGGGCCGGCGCGCGCTCGCAGCGCCGGTTCGAGGCGGTCGTCGGCCAACTCGATGTGCACATGGAGGCGATCTCGCAGAACCTGCAGCGCGCCGTCGAGCGGTCGGACGACGCGCGAGGGCGCGGTCTCGGCGACTTCGGGCTGACGCTCGACTTCGCGGATCTGCTCCAACGACTCGTGGAAGAAGCCGCGACCCGGAC
>DATFEK010000093.1:0-6319 GCA_035251305.1 Gaiellaceae bacterium
GCGAGCCTCGAAGCGACGGCATGCCCTGACCCTCGAGCGAGCGGATCTCGCCGGGTTGCGTGCCGGCGCGCACCTCGAGGTCCACCTCGCCCGCAGGAGTCGGAACCCTCGTCGTCGTGCCGAGAGCCGCTTCGACCATGGTCAGCCTTACCGCGGTGTGCAGGTCGTCGCCGTCGCGCACGAAACGCGGATCGGGGCGGACGCGCACCACCACGAACGCGTTACCGCGCTCGGCGCTTCGGAATCCGGCGTGGCCCTCCCCCCTGACGCGGATCTGCTGCCCGTCGTGGATCCCCTGCGGAACATCGACCTCGAGCTGCCGTCGGGCGACGACACGGCCCTCGCCTCGGCACTCGTGGCACGGCTGCTCGAGCACCTCCCCCACACCCCCGCAGTCCGGACACGCCCGCTGCTGGACGAACTGGCCGAAGATGTTCTGGGAGACCGTCCGCACGACGCCCACACCTGAGCACGTGGGGCACACCCGCGCCGACGTGCCCGGCTCTGCTCCGCTCGCTCGACAGTGATCGCAGGGCAAGGCGACGTCGAGCGGCACCGAGACCGTGAGGCCGGCATACGCATCCTCGAGGTCGATCTCGGCCACTGTCTGCAGGTCGCCTCCACGCTGCGAGCGCTGTCGAACCGCGCCCGCTCCCCCCAGAAAGTCCTCTCCGAAGAACGCGGCGAACACGTCGGCCAGACTGCCGAAGTCGGCGAACGTCGGCTCGAAGCCGCCGCGCCTGAGACCCGCCTTGCCGAACCGGTCGTACGTCGCTCGCCGCTCCGGATCGGACAGCACCTCGTACGCCTCGGCGACCTCCCTGAATCTCTGCTCCGCGTCGGAAGCGTTCGAGACGTCGGGATGAAGCTCGCGCGCCAGCACGCGGAAGGCGCGCTTGATGTCGGAGTCGCTCGCCGTTCGGGACACGCCGAGAAGCTCGTAGTAGTCCCTTTCCGTCGTGGCCACTGCGCCTCAGACCTCTTCGTAGACGTCCTCGACGAACCGCGAGAGCTCGAAGGCGGCGGCCCGCACCGTGCGGATCGCCTTTTCGTAGTCCATCCGGAGGGGGCCGACGAGACCGACGGCACCGAGCGGCGTGCTTCGGATCCCGTACGTCGCGCCGACGAGCGAGACCGCGTGCACCTGGCCTCCGGCGACCTCGGGCCCCACGTGGACGACGGGGCGTCGCGGCTCGAGCGCCTCACTGACGAGCTCGAGCACCGCCGCGCGTCTCTCGAGCAGCTCGAGAAGCCGCATCGTCGCCTCCACCTCTTCCACGCGAGCGTCGCCGAGGAATCCTGCCGTTCCTCCTACGAACACCTCGGGCCCTTCCTCCGAGCCGACCTCGAGCAACGTCTGGCCGATGAGCTCGAGGAATGCGCGCTCACGCGGCGCAAGCTCGGGCGCCTCCAAGCGACGCCGCACCGAGCTCGAGCCGAGGCGTTGGCCCACGAGCTGATCCTCGAGGTACTCGGACGCCCAGGCCACGAGGCCGGGGTCGACCGGCCGGTCGAGTCGGAAGAGCCGCTTGGTCACGCCACCCGTCGACGTGATGACGACCACCATCAGGCTCGTCGGGGAGAGCGCGAGGACCTCGATGTGGCGAATCGACGCCGTCTCCAGGGACGGGGCGGACACGAGCGCCAGTAGGCGCGTCGCCTGCGAGAGCATCTCGGTCGTCGTTCGAAGCGCCTGCTCGATCTCGTCGCGCATCGTTCTGAGGTCGACGCCGAGGACGTCCGGCCGCCCTTCGACGGCCTCGACGAGCTCCTCGGCATAGAGTCGGTAGCCACTCTCGGTCGGCGTCCGGCCGGCGGACGTGTGTGGGTGCGTGAGCAGGCCGAGGGACTCGAGCTCCGCCAGCTCGCCACGGATCGTGGAGGACGAGACGCGCAGCCCCGCCCGCTCGACGAGCACCTTGGAGCCGACCGGCTGTCCGGTCGCGACGTACTCCTCGATGACCCGTCGAAGGATCTCGCGCTTGCGTGGGGTGAGCTGCATCCCGCTTCCGATGGTAGCCGCGGATCCTGCTGATTCCACTTGGCCCCTGACCGATCGGAAGTCACGCGCGGCCGAGGCTGCCACGACCACGCCGGGCGCTTTACGTACGCGACGTCCACGTTTGGTGCTGTGCGACGCTAGCGGCTGGCGAGCCGGGCCCCACATACCGTCAGTCGGCCCGCAGGACTCTCCGGTCACGCATCTTCAGCGAGAAGGTCGGCCGTCACGCCGCCGCCGAGGAAGCGCCCGCGGCGCGTGAGAGTGATCTCCTCGCCAAGACCGTTCGAGCTGAGCTCCACGAGCCCGCGGGCAACCATGAGGTCCAGACCCGCGCGGTCGAGCGCGTCGTCCACATCGGCGACGACGACCGGCTCGTCGAGACGCAGGCCGAGCAGGAGCCTCTCCCGCTCGCGGGTCACCTCGCCGATGAACTCGAGCTCCGACGGCGGGCGCCCGCCCGCGCCGAGAGCGGCGATGTAGCGCGTCAGGCCGGCCAAGTTGCGACGACGTTCGCCGGAGACGGTCGAGACCGCGCCCACGCCGACGCCGAGGTAGTCGCGCCCGCGCCAGTAGCCGAGGTTGTGCCGCGCCCGGAGGTCACGCCCGCCCGCGCGATCGCCCGAAAGACAGAAATTCGCCGTCTCGTACCAGCGGTACCCGGCCCGGGTCAGCGTCTCGACGACGCGCTCGAAGTAGTCCTCCATCGCCTCGGCCTGCCGGGCGAGCTCGTCCCCGTGAGCGTGGGTGAACCTCGTCCCGGGCTTCGCCTCGAGCTCGTAGCAGGAGAGATGCTCGGGCGCCAGCGCCAGCGCCTCGGCCAGGTCACGCTCGAGATCGGAGGTGCTCTGGCCGGGGATGCCGTAGACGAGATCGAGCGAGTTGTTGTCGAATCCGGCATCACGGAGAAGGTACATCGCCCGCCGGACGTCGGCGGGCGTCGCGCGTCGCTCGAGCACCGAGAGCAGGTGCGTCTGGAAGCTCTGTGCGCCGAGGGAGACTCGGTTCACACCTTGCTCCCGAAGCAGGGTCGCGAGCCCGCTCGTCACCGTCTCCGGGTTCGCCTCCACCGTCACCTCCTCGGCCGGCGGCAACCGCTCGAGAAGCCGCGCGAGCTCGCCGGGCTCGGTGAACGTCGGCGTCCCCCCGCCGAGGAACACGGTCTCGAGCGGGTCGGCGAGCACGTGCCCCTCGAGCTCGAGCTCGGCGAGAAGCGCATCGACGTACGAGCCGTGCTGCTCGCGACGCCCGACCACGGTGACGAAGTCGCAGTATCCGCATCGGTGCGTGCAGAACGGGAGATGGACGTAGAGGTGCCGAACGTGACCCATCGTTACCGTCTCCGGTCCGAGTCGAGGTTCAAGACGGCGAGAAAGGCCTCCTGCGGGACCTCGACGCCGCCGACCTGCTTCATGCGCTTCTTGCCCTTCTTCTGCTTCTCGAGCAGCTTGCGCTTGCGCGTGATGTCGCCGCCGTAGCACTTCGCGAGCACGTCCTTGCGCCGCGCCTTGATCGTCTCGCGCGCGATGACGCGCGAGCCGATCGTGGCCTGTACGGGGACGTCGAACATCTGCCGCGGGATCTCCTGCCGCAGCCGCTCGACGAGCTGCCGGCCCCGGTCGTAGGCGAAATCGCGATGGATGATGAGCGAGAGTGCGTCCACCTGCTCTCCGCCGACGAGGATGTCCACGCGAGTCAGGTCGCCTGGCTTGAACCCCGCGACGTCGTAGTCGAAGCTCGCGTACCCCCGCGTCCGCGACTTGAGCTGATCGTAGAAGTCGAGAACGATCTCGCCCAACGGCAACTCGTACGAGAGCAGCACGCGCTCCTCGCTCAGGTACTCGAGGTGGTCGAAGCTCCCGCGCCGGTCGTTGGCGAGCTCCATCACCACACCGACGTAGTCCTTCGGCACGATCACCGACGCCTTCACGTACGGCTCCTCGACCTGCTCGAGCTCGCGCGGCATCTCGGCCGGGTTGTGCACCTCGACGACCTCGCCGCCGCGGGTCAGCGCACGATAGGCGACGTTCGGCGCCGTGATCAGAAGGTCGAGGTCGAACTCGCGCTCGAGGCGCTCGCGAACGATCTCCATGTGCAGGAGCCCGAGGAACCCGCAGCGGAATCCGAAGCCGAGCGCCTGCGACGTCTCCGGCTCGTACGAGAGCGACGCGTCGTTGAGCTTCAGCCGCTCGAGCGCGTCCCGAAGCTCCGGGTAGTCGTCGGAGTCGGTGGGGAAGACCCCGGCGAAGACCATCGGCTTGACGTCCTGATAGCCGGGAAGTGCCTGCGCGGCGGGGCGGCGGCGCGACGTGAGCGTGTCGCCGACGCGGAGCCGCGAGACGTCCTTGAGCCCCGTGACGACGTAGCCGACCTCACCGGCACCGAGTGACGCGACGGGCTCGCGAGCCGGCGAAATGACGCCGAGCTCCTCGGCCTCGAACGTCGTACCCTGGGCCATCGCGCGCAGCGGCTCGTGTGTCTCGAAGTGCCCGTCGACGACCCGCACGAACGCGACGACCCCCCGGTACTGGTCGTACGAGGAGTCGAAGACGAGTGCGCGCGCAGGTGCTTCGGCATCGCCGACCGGCTCGGGGATCCGCTCGATGATCGCGTCCAGGACATCGGGCACGCCCTCGCCGGTCTTCGCCGAGATCCGAAGCACCCGTTCAGGCGACTCGCCGAGCAGCTCGCCGAGCTCGTGTGCCGTACCATCCGGGTCTGCTTGCGGCAGGTCGATCTTGTTCACGACCGGGACGATCTCGAGCTGCCCGTCGATCGCGAGGTACGCGTTCGCGAGCGTCTGGGCTTCGATTCCCTGCGCGGCGTCGACCACGAGCAGCGCGCCCTCGCACGCCTGCAGCGAGCGGGAGACCTCGTACGTGAAGTCGACGTGGCCGGGTGTATCGATCAGGTTGAGCTCGTGTCCGCGCCAGCGGACCCGCACCGCTTGAGCCTTGATCGTGATGCCGCGCTCGCGCTCGAGCTCCATCGTATCGAGCACCTGTTCGCGCATCTCCCGTTCGGAGAGGGCGCCGGTCAGCTCGAGAACGCGGTCTGCCAGCGTCGACTTTCCATGGTCGATGTGCGCGATGATCGCGAAGTTGCGAATGCGGTCTTGCTCCATCGAGCTTCTAACGTAATGATCGCCCGTCGCGAGGCGGATGCTGGACGTCGCGAGGCAAGGACGCAGGGAGCGTCCATATCAATCCGATATGGACGCGACCGAGGACGCGGCATCGTGGCGTCCAGGGCCGCATCGCGACATGGTCGTTCATTGCGTTAGGAGCTCATTTGACGTCAGCGCTGGTCGGAAGGCTCGGAGCGCTGGGCTCGCAACAGTAGCAGCGTCTCGAGCTCCCTCAGGCCCAGTGCTCGCGCGCTTCCGAGGTAGATGGCAGCGCCTGCGGCGAAGCCGGCTCCGAGCGAGACGACCTGGGCGAGCAGAGACGACCCCAGCCAGGCATCGAGCCCGTACCAGACGGCTACTGCCGCGGCCGCAGCCAGAACGCCTGCGACGGCGACCCTCGCCACGACTCCGACAGTGCGGCCGACGTGCTCGAGCCCGAGGCGCTGTCGCATCATCACGAGGAGGACGGTCGCGGCCACGACGTTGACGGTCGACGTCGCGAGTGGGATTCCCCAGATCCCGAAGCGGTAGAAGACGGCGTCGAGCGCGGCGTTCAGCCCCACGGCGCCGAGCGCGATCGCGGTCGGGGTCCAGTTCGTCTGCACGGCGTAGAAGCTGCGGTTGAGGATGAGCATCCAGCCGTTGAAGACGAGGCCGAGCGAGAACGCCTGCAGGCACTGGGCGACGATCACCGTGTCCTCGGCGGTGAACTCTCCGCGCTCGTAGACCAGACGGACGATCGGCTCTGCGAGCACGATCGAGAGCAGGCCCGCGGGAACGAGCAGAAACGCGATCTGGCGCAATCCCCCGTCGAGCGTGCGGCGGAGCCCTGCCGCGTCCCCCCGGGCGGCCAGGCGCGCGAGCATGGGAAACAGAACGGTCGTCACGGCGACCGCGAAGATGCCCTGCGGGAGCATGTACAGCCTGAACGCCTTGTCGATCGCCGCCGGGGCGAGCTCGGGATCGAGGAGCCGCGACGCGAAGAGCGTGTCGACGAGGAAGTTCACGTTCACGAGCCCGATGGTGAGCGTCACCGGGAGCATCAGCGCGAGCACGCGGCGAACCGCAGGGTCTCGCCAGTCGACGACCATCGTGAGGCTGCCGTCGAGCCGCCGCAGCCACGGGATCGGCAACAGCAGCTGGACGAGCGTTCCGAGCACGACGACCCCGGCGTAGAGGTAGAGCTGACTGCT
>DATFEK010000105.1:0-2386 GCA_035251305.1 Gaiellaceae bacterium
TGAGTGACGAGAAGTCCGAGCGAGAGGACCGCCGCCTGCGCCGGGATCGGGAGCCGCGAGAAGCGGGCCATGACTGCGAGGGGAAGCCGGCGGGGAAGGTACTGAGAGCCGATACCGACGGCGATCGCGGCGAGAACGCCTCCGGTGACGAGCGGGGACGGCTCGCCCCAGGCGGTGACGAGCCGGACGATGAGATCCCAGGCATCCGCGAACGAGTCGGAGCGGAAGAAGATCCAGGCGAAGCACACGACCTGGAAGGTGGCGAAGCGGTGCCAGGCGCGCCGGCCGCGCGTCCAAGGACGTCCCACGACGCCCGGTCGCTCCCGCCAGAAGCGTTCGGTCACGAGCGCGGCTCCGTGGATCGCTCCCCACGCGATGAACGTCCAGCCGGCCCCGTGCCAGAGCCCGCCGATCAGCATCGTCAGCATGAGGTTCCGGTACGTGAAGAGCGTGCTGCCGCGGTTGCCCCCGAGCGGGATGTAGAGGTAGTCGCGCAGCCAGCGTGACAGCGTCATGTGCCAGCGCCGCCAGAAGTCGGTGATCGAGGTCGCCGTATACGGAGCGTCGAAGTTCTGCGGGAACGTGAAACCGAGCAGGAGCGCGATTCCGATCGCCATGTTCGTGTAGCCGAAGAAATCTGCGTAGATCTGGACCGCGTACGCGTAGATCCCGACCAGGACCTCGAGCGACGAGTGCTGGTTCGGCGCCCCGAAGACCTCGTCGACGATGTTCGCCGCGAGGTAGTTCGCGATCACGACCTTCATGAAGAGCCCGGTGCCGATCAGGTAGAACGCGCGCGAGGTGTCGACGTAGCGCGGGTCTCTCGGCGTGTGGAACTGCGGGATGAGCTCGCCCGGGCGCACGATCGGCCCCGCGACGAGGTGGGGGAAGAACGAGAGGTAGGCGGCGAACTTCCCGAAGCCGACGGGCTCGAAATCGCCCCGGAAGACGTCCACGACATAGGCGATCCCCATGAACGTGAAGAACGAGATGCCGACGGGGAGGACGATCGAGCGCGCCTCGAGAGGGACGTCTATGCCGACGAACGCGAAGAGGTTGTTCGTCGACGTCACGAAGAAGTCGTAGTACTTGAAGTAGCCGAGCAACCCGAGGTTGCCGGCGAGCGCGATCGCCAGCAGCCACTTGCGGCCGCGGGCGTCACGGCGGCCGTGGATGGCGTTCGCAAAGACCTGGTTCCACACGATCGAGAAGGCGAGCAGGAAGCAGAAGCGCCAGTCCCAACCCGCGTAGAACACGAAGCTCGCGAGGACGATGAACGGACGCCAGCGCTCACCCCGTGGCTGCAGGAGCCACGAGAGCGGGAGCACGATCATGAAGAAGATCGCGAAGGTCGCCGTTGGAAAGAGCACGCGGTTGCGGGACTTCTAGTCGCTCGCGCGCGATCGTGCGCTCGCTTCGGGGTCAGTCCACGGGCGGTGGCAGGCGTGCGGACGTGGCCTCTCGTCGGTCCGAGATCTCGAGCGCGGTTTGCTCGACCGGCGGATCGAACCACGATGGGTCGTCGGGAAACATGGCTGCACCGGGAGCGATGTAGTCGTAGAGGATCGCTGCATCGCGACGTGCCGCCCGAGCGTTCGTCCACTCCGCTAGCGCGACGAGAAGCCACGCTCCGAAGATCGCCCCGATCGCCGCCGGTGCGCTGAAGTCGGCGACGACTGCGAGGACGGCAACCGCGACGAGGAAGAGGATCTCGAGCAGAAGCCAGGGAACGGCAGCTCGCCGAAACCTGGGCGAATCGAGCGAGCGGACCCACGGAGCGCTCTCCAGCCGTTTCGGGACACGTTCTTCCCAGCCGGGCCGGTCACCGTCTTCGGAGGGCAGCGCCCGGGCCTGTGTCCGGAGGGTATGGAGCTCTCCCTGAAGCTCGCCCACCTGCGTGGCGAGCGCGCGAACGGCCGCAAGCAGCTCCTCGCGCTCGAGAACGGCCGGCTCGTGGGAGACCTGCGTCGTCTCGGACGGGTCAGCCACGCGCGGCGGTCAGGCCTCGTCGGGGGACTTCATCTCGTCGAGCGTGGCGCGGCCCTGCTCGTGGACGTCAGCTCGACGCTCCTCCACGGTCGTCTCGGAACCGGCCGGCGCCTCGGCAGACTCCTCCGCCTCCCGCGACTCGGAGAGCTTTCGGCGGAGCTCCTCCGCCGGGTCTTCTCCGGTCGGCGCCGCGATCTCGGATTCGGCGCCACGTCGCCTGTACCAGCGGACGAGCGCGGTGATGCCGACCGTGACGACGATCCACTTCAGGAGCCTGCGCACCCGCCCGATGGTACAGCGCCCTGCTGCGGGACTGGTACGATTCCGCGGCTTCCTGCCTCGCACCGGGCCCGCCCGTTCCCGGCGGTGCCTTCACCGGCGAGGCCGATTCAGACCG
>DATFEK010000126.1:0-3979 GCA_035251305.1 Gaiellaceae bacterium
ACGCTCCGCCGCCTCCCCTGGCTCGAGGCGACGGCACTCGTCCTCTGCGACGTCCTCTGGCACGACGGCTCGCCCGTGCAGCCCTCGCCGCGACAGGTGCTACGGGCGCAGATGGACCGGGCCGCTGCGCTCGGCTTCACACCGATGACGGGCTCGGAGCTCGAGTTCTACCTCCTGCGTGAGAGCTACCAGGAGGCCTGGGCGCAGCGCTACGAGGATCTCACGCCCTCCGTCCCGTACATCCTCGACTACCACATCCTTGCGACCACGTACGACGAGGGGCTGATCCGCCAGATCCGCAACGGGATGCACGGCGCCGGGATCAAGGTCGAGACGTCGAAGGGCGAGGCCTGGCCCGGCCAACAGGAGATCAACTTCCGGTTCTCCGACGCGCTCACGATGGCCGACAACCACTCGATCTACAAGAACGGCGCCAAGGAGATCGCGCACGCGAACGGCTGCTCGATCACGTTCATGGCGAAGCCCTTCGAGTCCTGGATCGGGAACTCGTGCCATGTCCACGCGTCGCTCTTCCGCGACGGCGAGCCGGCGTTCCGCGACGACGAGACGCTCTTCGAGCGCTTCCTCGCAGGCCAGATCGCCTGCTTCAAGGAGCTGGCGATCTTCCTCGCACCGACGATCAACTCGTACAAGCGCTACGCGGCCGGAAGCTGGGCGCCGACGACGCTCGCCTGGGGTCACGACAACCGCACGTGTGGCTTCCGCATCGTCGGCCATGGAGCCTCGAAGCGGTCCGAGACGCGAATACCCGGTGGCGACGTCAACCCGTACCTCGCTTTCGCGGCGATCATCGCCGCGGGCCTGCACGGGATCGAGAACGAGCTCCCGCTGCCGCCGCCGATCGAGGGCAACGCGTACGAGTCCGACGCGGAGCGCTTCCCGTCCACGCTGCGGGAGGCGATTCTCGCCCTCGAGCTCGGGACGATGGCGCGGGGCGCGTTCGGCGACCAGGTCGTCGACCATTACCTGAACTACGCTCATACGGAGCAGGGGCTATTCGACAAGGTCGTCACCGACTGGGAGCGAGTCCGGTACTTCGAACGCGGATGACCCTTTGTGGCTCTGAGCTACAAGGCACCCCTCGGCCGCGGTAACGTCCTTGGCCAATGGACACTCGTCGGCCGCTCATTGGAATCACTTCCTACGCCCAGGATGCGAGGTGGGGGGTCTGGCATCTCCCGGCGGCGCTCGTCCCGCTCGCGTACGTCGATTCCGTGGAGCGGGCCGGTGGTCGAGCCTTCGTGATCCCGCCATCGGAGGACGGCGTCGAGGAGACTCTCGCGACGCTGGACGGCATCGTCTTCTCCGGTGGAGCCGACGTCGACCCGGCGCGCTACGGGGCGGAGCCGCACTCGGAAACGGACACGCCGCAGACGCGAAGAGATGCGGGTGAGCTGGCGTTGCTCGAGGCGGCACTCGAGCGCGACATGCCCGTTCTCGCGATCTGCCGGGGCTTCCAGCTGCTGAACGTCGCGCGCGGCGGAGATCTCGTCCAGCACCTTCCCGAGCAGGTCGGTCAGGACGTCCACAAGCAGGTCCCGGGCCAGTTTGCGATCCATCCGGTCGAAGTCAAGGAAGGGACCCGACTCGCGGCGATCGTCGGTGCGCGCTCGGACGTCACGTCTCATCACCACCAGGGCCTCGGACGGGTCGGTGAAGGCCTCGTCGAGACCGCCTGGGCCTCCGACGGGACGCTCGAAGCCGTCGAGGACCCGACGCTGCGGTTCGCGGTGGGCGTGCAGTGGCATCCCGAGGAGCTCGAGGACGCGGCCCTGTTCGAGGCGCTCGTGGAGCAGGCGCGCGAGTACCGCGCAACACGGGGTCAGACCCCACGGGTCTGACCCCAGCACCACTGGACGCGTTCCGGGCGAAGTAGTCTCCCTCCTCCTCGTCGCGAAGGAGGCACGCTTGTACTACTTCGGATTCCTGGTCATCCACCTCGCGCTGTCCGTCTTCTTCGTCGCGGACGTTCTCCGTCAGCCCGCGACCGCGCTCTCCGGAGCCGGCAAGGCCCTCTGGATCGTCGCCCTTCTAGTGGTCCCCGTCTTTGCGTGGCTCGTCTACGGCATCTGGCGGATGCGGCAGAGCCGCGGTCTCTGAGCACCGCAGGGTCAGACCCCATAGGTCTGAACCAATGCAGCACAGGCCCTCCGTCGGCCAGAATCCAGGCCGTGACGCTCACGGTTCTCAACCCTGCGACCGAGGAGCCGATCGCCGAGCTCGAGCAGGCCGGAATCGAAGAGACGGACCAGGCGGTCGCGCGGGCGAAGGGGGCGTTCCCGGCGTGGAGCGCGGTCGCTCCAGGCGATCGCGCGCGGCTGCTCCGGCGCCTGGCGACGCTCGTCGAGGAGAACCTCGAGGAGCTGGCAGGGATCGAGTCGCGCAACGTGGGCAAGCCCATCTCCGGGGCACGGGGCGAGATCGGCATGGTCGCGCAGGTCTTCCACTTCTACGCCGGCGCGGTCGACAAGCATCACGGCGAGACGATTCCCGTCGCCGGCGGGGTCGCTGCGACGTTCCGGGAGCCGCTCGGCGTCGTCGGGCTCATCGTCCCGTGGAACTTCCCCGCGAACATCGCGAGCTGGAAGCTCGGCCCCGCGCTCGCATGCGGCAACACGGTCGTTCTCAAGCCCGCGGAGCTGACCCCGCTCTCGGCGATTCGGCTCGGCGAGCTCTGCCTGGACGCTGGGATTCCCGAGGGCGTCGTGAACGTCCTCGTCGGCAAGGGCTCGGTCGTCGGGCAGCGGCTCATCGAACATCCCGACGTCGCCAAGATCGCGTTCACGGGCTCGACTGAGGTGGGGAGGCTCGTCATGCAGGGCGCGGCCGGCACGATCAAGCGCGTCACGCTCGAGCTCGGCGGCAAGTCTGCGAACGTGGTCTTCGAGGACGCGGACCTCGAGAAGGCGGCCGCCGCAGCGCCCTACTCCGTCTTCGACAACGCCGGCCAGGACTGCTGCGCGCGCTCGCGCATCCTCGTCCAGGAATCTGTCTACGACAGATTCCTAGCCCTCCTCGTGGACGCGACCGCGAAGGTCAGGGTGGGCGATCCGGAAGACGAGTCGACCGAGATGGGTCCGCTTATCTCAGCCGAGCACCGAGCGACGGTTGCCTCGTACGTCGATGGTGTTCCTAGGCTTTTCGAGGGCGAAGCCCCCGAAAAGCCTGGCTTCTGGTTCCCGTGCACGCTCGTCGAGGCGACGAACGAGGATCGCGTCGCCCGGGAGGAGGTGTTCGGCCCCGTCGCCGCGGTCATCCCCTTCGAGGACGAGGCGGATTCGATCCGGATCGCGAACGACACGCCGTACGGCCTCTCGGGATCGATCTGGACCCGG
This sequence comes from Gaiellaceae bacterium, assembly GCA_035251305.1. GTDB lineage: Bacteria > Actinomycetota > Thermoleophilia > Gaiellales > Gaiellaceae > GMQP-bins7. The sequence goes on from DATFEK010000126.1 coordinate 3,357, forward strand.
GACGGGGCGAGAGCCCTGCGCGTGGCGAGAGCGACCGAGGCGGGCGTGCTGTCGGTGAACGCGAACACGTCGGTGCGTGTCCAGACGCCGTTCGGCGGCTTCAAGCAGTCGGGGTTCGGGCGCGAGCTCGGGATGCACGCGCTCGAGGGCTACTCCGAGGTCAAGAGCGTCTTCATCTCGACGGAGGGCTAAGCACCTCCTCCTGTCCCAGTTAGTGCGATCCTGGCGCGCGATCCGCTGCGCCTCGCGGCGTCCTCGGTCGCGCCCATATCGGTCTGATATGGGCGCTCCCTGCGTCCTTGCGACGCTTGCATCTGGCACGCCAGAATCGCGAAACCGGAACAGGAGGAGGTGCTGGCATGGCTGGGAGACTGGACGGGAAGGTGTGCGTCATCACCGGAGCCGGCGGCGGCATGGGCCGGGAGGCGGCGATCGTCTTCACGGGCGAGGGAGCGAAGGTCTGTGTCGCGGACGTCGATCTCGAGCTCGCGGAGGAGACGGTGTCCGAGTGTCCGGGCGACGCGTTCCCGCTCCGCGTGAACGTCGCCGACGAGGACGACGTCAAGCACATGTACGCCTCGACCGCCGAGCGCCACGGCGGCATTGACGTCCTCTACAACAAC
>DATFEK010000159.1:0-10266 GCA_035251305.1 Gaiellaceae bacterium
GAGAGCACGGCGATTCGCAGCCGCCGACCCTCGACTTGCACGCGCGAGAGAAGCAGCGCCGTCAGCGCGAGCAGCGCTCCGTCCGTGCCGTGGTGATGGCCGAGGTGGACGGCGGCGATCAGCGTTCCGTCCTCCTCGGGAGCCAGCTCCTCGCCCATGAAGAAGTCGCCGGGAAAGTGAAACCCGACCTCGGCCGTGATCCACGGAAGAGACAGCAGGATCACGGCCGCCGCAACGCCGAGGCGCACACCGTCCCACGGACGGCGTGGTGCGAAGGAGGTGCCGCAGCGGCGCGTCGCGGCGGCAGTCAGTCCGCCGGCCAGCACGACGCCGGCCGCCGGGATCGCGTTCACCCACCGGGCGTCGAGATCGTCCTGGTCGACGAACCACGGAACGGTCGCGCAGAGCACGATCGCCGGCGCCGCCACCCACCAGGCTGCGCGCGGCAGTACCGCGGCGGCCAGGAGCGCCAGCGCGATCGCCACGAGCGCGATCGGGAAGTTCACCAGAGTGAGCGCGCGGCTGAGCCCGCCGGCCAGCCCGTCGTGTGAGACGTTGTACGTGTCGACCGGATCGATGCGGCTGTACGTGACGAGCAAGGCCAGTGCCGTGGTACCCCAGATCGCCGAGGCAGCCAGCGCCTCGCCCTGGCCAGGCAAGCGTGTCGCGTCGAGCCGTGAGATGTCTCGCCCCTAGGAGAGCGCGCTCTCGAGCTCTGCGGCCACGTACTGCTGGTCGTCGTGACCCAGTCGAGCGTGGAACGGGAGCGCGAGCGTGCGCGAGCTGAGCTCCTCCGCGACGGGGCAGAGGCCGGCCCCGAAGCCGAAGCGCTGCTGCATGTACGGCTGCAGGTGGATACATGGCAGGTACCTGGCCGTCTGGATCCCGTGCGCGTCGAGTTGTGCGATCACAGCCTCCCGGTCGGCGTCCAGAGGCAGCGTGACGACGTAGACGAACCAGGAGCGCTCGTGCTCCGGGTCGTCTGCGCAGGGAAGCTCGAGGCCGGGAATCGAGCCGAGAAACTCGGCGTAGCGCGCGGCGACCGCCGCGCGGCTCGCAAGGATCTCGTCGAGCTTCTCGAGCTGGCCGATGCCGATCGCCGCGCGCACGTCGTCGAGGCGGTAGTTGAAGCCGAGACGAGCGTGCTCGAGCCAGCCGCCGGAGTCCGCACGACCTTGATTCCGCAGGCTCCTCAGAAGGCGCCACTCGTCCTCGGAGTGAGTCGTGACCATGCCGCCCTCTCCCGTGGTCATCTGCTTGTTCGGGTAGAAGGCGAAGACAGCCGACGAGCCCTGCGATCCGATGGTGCGCCCCCTGTAGCGTGCGCCGAGCGCTTCGCACGCGTCCTCGATCAACGCGATCCCTCGGTCGGCGCACAGCGCACGGAGCTCGTCGAGCTCACACGGATAGCCGTAGATGTCGACCGCGACGACTGCTCGCGTGCGATCCGTCAGTGCCGCCTCGACGGCGCCGGGGTCGAGGTTGAACGTGCGCCGATCGACATCCGCGAAGACGGGCGTCGCGCCCACGTAGATCGCGCAGTTCGCGGAGGCGACGAACGAGTAGGGCGAGGTGACGACCTCGTCGTCGGGGCCGACGCCGGCGGTGATGCACAGCAGGTGAAGACCGGCAGTGCCGCTCGAGACCGCGGCAGCGTACGGTGCGCCGACGGCGGCCGCGAACTCTTCCTCGAAACGGTCGATCGTGGGTCCGAGCGAGAGCCGCCCCGACCGTAGGACCTCCGCGACCAGCTCCTCCTCACGCTCGTCGAGCCACGGGCTCGAGAGCGAAACGGTCCTCGTTGCCGCCACGCTGAGCTAGGCCGCAGAGGGCGACATCTCGACCACGTCGAGCCACTGGCTCCAGCGCTCGCCGCGGCCCTGCACCGTTTCCAGGTAGGCGCTCTGCAGCTCGCGCGTCACCGGCCCGACCCCGATCTCCCGGTCGTCGATCGCTCGCAGAGGCGCAACCTCCGTCGCGGTGCCGACCATGAAGACCTCGTCCGCGAGATAGAGGTCGGTGCGGATGAGGAGCGTCTCTTCGACGCGGTAGCCGAGGTCCTGGGCGATCTGGATGATCGTGTCACGGGTGATTCCGGGCAGGATCGACATAGCCAGCGGCGGTGTCCGAAGCGCCCCGTCCTTGACCACGAAGATGTTCTCGCCCGGCCCGTCCGCGATGTAGCCGTCGTGCGACAGCATGATCGCCTCGTCGTATCCGGAGCGGCGAGCCTCGGTCGTGGCGAGCATCGAGTTGAGATAGATGCCCGTGGCTTTCGCGACGTGCGGGATCACGTTCGGCCCGACGCGCTCCCAGCTCGAGATCATGGCCGTGATCCCGCGCTCCTGGCTCTCGTCGCCGAGATATGCCCCCCACGGAAAGCTGATGATCGCCACGTCGACGGGGTTTCCGGTCGTCGCGACGCCGAGCTCGCCGTACCCGTAGAACGCGAGAGGTCGGAGGTAGCACGATGCGAGTCCGTTGGCGGCAATGAGCTCGTGCGTCGCCGAGCGCATGTCCTCGACCGTGTACGGGAGGTCCATATAGAGCACCTTGGCCGAGTTCTGGAGTCGCACGAGGTGGTCTTCGAGGCGGAACACGGCCGGCCCCCTGGGCGTGTCGTAGCAGCGGATTCCCTCGAACACACCCGAGCCGTAGTTGAGACCGTGCGACGCGACGTGGATCTTCGCGTCGGCCCAGTCGACGAGCTCGCCGTTCATCCAGATCTTCTCGGTCTCCTGCATGGAGTCAGCTCTCCTTCGGTCTCGACAAATCGTAGGTTCGGTCTGCGACGACGTCCATCGGCTTGGCACGCGCGAGCCGGCCGAGCTCGACCGGCGCGATGCCGACCATGTGGTGCGACGAGCCCGCGCCCGCCCACACGACGGAATGGTTCAGGAGCCCGCGGTCCATGAAGACATCGTCGACTTTCGGCAGCGGGAACGGGGCGACCGCGCCTGGAGGAAAGCCCGTCGCGCTCTCGACCTCGGGTGCCGACGCGATACGAGCCGACCGCGCTCCGAGAGCTCGCGCGACTTTCGCGGGATCGAGGCGACGGTCGCCGGGGACGAGCGCGACGACGGGCTTCTCGTCGCAGACGAGCACGAGCGACTTCACGATCTGATCGAGCCCGCAGCCGGTGGCGGCGGCGGCGTCTACGGCCGTCGGGGTCCCGTCCTCGAACTCCTGGATGCGCGCCTCGGCACCCGACTCGCGGAGGAACGACGACACCCGCTCGACGGGCTCCGGCCAGGCGGCCACCATGGCCGAAGCGTACCTTCGGCCGACAGCGAAGACCGGCTCAGCCAAGGGAGATGAAGCGGACGTCGTCGAACCCGAAGCCCGTCACGAGCTCGACGAGCTCACGCGGCGCCGGAGAGTCGATCGAGAAGGCCATGAGCGCCTTCCCGCCCTGCTTCGTCCTCGAGACCGCCATGTTCGCGATGTTCACGCCCGCCTCGCCGAACATCGTCCCGACCTTCCCGATGACACCGGGCACGTCGTCGTACACGAGGAACGCCATGAGCGGCGCAAGCTCGATATCGATCGCAAATCCGAGCGCTCCGGCGAGAAACAGGCGGTGCTCCGGGCCGACGGTGGTGCCGGAGACCTCGAGTTCGTCACCTGTGGCGACTACGACGCGGACGAGGTTCGTGAAGTGGTGGGACGCGACGAAACGTTGCTCGGAGACCTCGATCCCCCGCTCCGCGGCGATGACCGGCGCGTTGACGTAGGTCACGGTCTCGTCCACGCGGTCCTGGAACAGACCGTTCAGCGCCGCGACCGTCAACAACCTCGTGTCGTGCTCCGAGAGCGGCCCGTGGACGGCGACGACGACGCGGGACGGCCACGCCGATGCCAGCGCCATCGCCAGCCGGCCGAGCTTCGCCGCCAGAGGGACGAACGGGCCCAGAACCTCGAGCTCACCCGGCTCGACGACGGGGATGTTGACCGCGGTCTGCACGATCTCGCCGTCGAGAGCAGCAGCGATTTGCTCGGCGATGACGAGACCGGCCCGATCCTGCGCCTCGGTCGTCGAGCCGGCGAGGTGCGGCGTGACGACGATCTGCTCGAGCTCGAGGAGCGGTCCCGCGTACGGCTCTTCCTCGAACACGTCGAGCGCTGCTCCGGCAACCTTCCCGGAGCGTATTGCCGCAGCGAGCGCCTGCTCGTCGAGCAGACCGCCGCGGGCCGCGTTCACGATCCGCACTCCGTCGCGCATCCGTGCGAACGCCTCTGTGTCCAGCAGGTGCCGTGTCTCGTCGTTCAGTGGCAGATGGAGGGTGATCACGTCCGCTTCCGCGTACACGTCGTCGAGCGACGCAGGCTCGAGTCCGAGATCGCGGAAGCGATCGGGCGCGACGAACGGGTCGTAGGCGACGACACGCATACCGAGCCCGAGCGCCCGGCGCGCGACCTGGCGACCGATACGGCCGAGACCGAGCACACCCAGCGTCTTCCCGGCGAGCTCGATCCCGGCATAGCGCTCGCGATCCCAGACTCCCGAGGTCAATGCCGCGTGCGCTTGCGGCACGTTCCGCGCGAGCGCGAGCAGAAGCGCGACCGCGTGCTCCGCCGCCGAGACGACGGTCGACTCGGCGGCAGTCGCGACGACGATCCCGCGCCTCGTCGCAGCGTCGACGTCCACGTTGTCGACGCCGACTCCCGCCCGCCCTATCACCTTGAGCCGTACCGCCCGCTCGATCACATCAGCGTCGAGAGTCGTGGCCGAGCGCACGACGATCGCGTCGAACTCGCCGATGATCTCGGCGAGACCCGAATCACGATCCTCGACGACGTCGAACCGGCTGCGAAGGAGCTCGAGCCCGGGCGCGGCGATCGGCTCGCGTACGAGAACCTTCGGCCGACGATCCTCAGACACGCGCGGTCTCGCGGTACGCCTCGAGTGCCCTCGCGACCGCAGCGCCGCGCTCGACGTCCGCTCCGCTCTCGACCAGAAGCAGCTCGACGGCCGCGAGCGCGGTGGTGATGTCGAACACGTCGTAGTAGCCGATGTGCCCGATCCGGAACATCTTGGAGCCGAGCTCCCCGTGTCCACCCGCGACGGTGATCCCGAAGCGATCACGGAGCGCGAGGACGAGCTCGCGCGCATCCACGCCATTCGGGGTCAGAATCGCGGTGACGATCGCCGAGCGGTCCTCGTCCGGCGAGAAGAGCTCGAGGCCCATTGCCTTCGCGCCCTCGCGACATGCGCGCCCGAGGGCTGCATGCCGGGCGAATGCGGCATCGAGACCCTCCTCGAGGACCAGACCCAGGGCGACGTCCAGCCCCGCCACGATGGTGACGGCCGGCGTGAACGGCGTCGAGCCGGTCTCGAGCGACGCGCGCATCCTCTCCCAGTCGAAGTAGAACCGCGGGAGCGTGGCGCCGCGCGAGCGCTCCCAGGCCGCACTCGAGACCGTGACGACGGAGAGGCCCGGCGGGGTCATGAGCGCCTTCTGAGAGCCTGCGACGACGACATCCAGTCCCCAGGCGTCGGTCTCGAGCGGCACGGCTCCGAGGCTCGACACCGCGTCGACGACGACAAGCGCGCCGGTGTCGTGCGCGACCTGCGCGAGCGCATGGACGTCGGAGACGACACCGGTGGAGGTCTCCGAGTGAACGAGGAGCACGGTGCGGGCGCCGGTCTCTTCGAGTCGGGCGCGGACGTCCTCGGCCCGAGGCGTCTCTCCCCACGCATACCGGAGCTCGTGGACGTCGACGTCGTACGCTCGCGCCAGCGCCGCCCAGCGCTCCCCGAACTCGCCCGCCATGACCGCCAGGACGCGCTCTCCCGGCGAGAGCAGGTTGACAACGGCCGACTCGAATGCGGCTGACCCGGAGGCGGTGAAGAGGAGAACGTCGTTTCGTGTTCTGCAAACTTCCTGCAGCCGTCCCAGCGTACGCAGCATGAGGGCACGGAAGTCCGGGCCGCGGTGATGGAGGACGGGCTGCGCTCCCGCCGCGAGCACCTCGGGCGGAACTGGCGTCGGTCCCGGCGCCATCAGATAGCGCTTTCTGGCCATCTCGTGAGCCTACCGCCGCGATTCGCCCGTACACGTCGTGGAAACCTTGTGACAAGTTGTCACTTGTCCGATGAGCGCCCCGGACTGCGGCGGCTCCGGTGATCTCCGCGGGCGAGAGAGCTAGTTGCAACTTGTAACTTGCGTTGTCTGGCGCCTGAGCCCGAGCCCGCTCGTTGGCGGGCCGCGCGGGGCGTCAGCGAGGGCGGTGGCCGGAGAAGGACATCAGCTGCTGGAAGGTCGGCCTGTTCGACCAGCGCATCGTGTCCGGGAGAACGCCCGACGCGAAGCGGATCCGCTCGGCTGTCGCGTCCGCTCGCCAGGACGACGGTGCAGGCCCCTGCTCGGCTTCCAGCTCCGCCGCGGCAGCGTCGAGCGCGGCCCAGAGCGCCGCGCGGCAGGTCGCGAGAACGCCCGCTCCACAGTAGCGGCGCGAGTACGGGCCGCGGACCTCTTGGCCGAGAAGCGTCCGGAGGTCCTTCTCCACGTAGCTGTACCAGCCGTTGTCGAAGGCGTCCTCGTCCGGGTTCGGGTCGACGCTTCGTTCCATCAGCGCGGCGAGCTGGTCGACCAGTGGCCCGAGCACGGGCATCAGGACCGCATCGGCGATACGTCGCCACGCGGCATCCATCACGGCGGCACCGGGGTCGTCGACCTTCCCGTCGAGCTCGCGATCGAGGCGACTCGACCCTGCGAGGCGCCAGTCGTCGAGGAGGGACGCGCCTGCCTCCGCGCGCGCGCTCGGTGCGGGCCCGGTCTGGAGCACCGCCCTGATCAGGGGCCACAATCGCGCCACGCGGAAATCCTGGGTCGCGGCCCTGTTCATCGCCGCGGTCACGGTGGCGAGCGTGTGCTTCTTGCGCGCTGCGATCGCAGCTCGGAGTAGATCGACCCGCTGAACCGAGCCGTAGGAGAAGTTGGAGTCGGCCGCTCCGACGTCGGCTGCCGGCTTGTTGTTCCAGTTCACGATCGCGCCGGTGGGTGGGTTGATCCCGCGTGCATGGGCCTCGAACGGGAGAAAACCGCGCCAGTCGTAGTCACCGGTGCCAACCGTCGGAAGCGCAGGGTCGGTTCCGGTGGCCCGCACGGGCAAGCGCCCGGAGGAAAACAGTGCGATGTCGCGATCGTCGGCGTAGAACCAGTTGAAGCTGAACTCGACCGCGTTCATCGTGCGCAGGAAGTCCCGGGCCGAAGTCACGCGACCGGTGTTGAGCTCGTAGAACGCGCGTGTGCTGAGGAGCTCGCGACCTCTGGTCGAGCGCTGCCTGGAGATCGCGACGCGCCTCCCTCCAACAGTCGCGAACCCGATCACGGGCCCGTGCGCCGTCTCGAAGTACGCGACAGGTTGATCGGCCTGTCCCTGAGCCTTGAGCGTCCCTACGACGAACCGCCGCATCGGCTCGCACTGGCCCCGGAAGAGGTAGTGGCGGTCGTCGTCACAGAGGGTCTCGACGAAGAGGTCGAGGTTGTCGGCGTGCGAGGAAGTGGCGCTCCAGGCGAAGTCCGGACCACGCCCGACGAGCACGAGGGGGACGCCCGGAAACACAGCCCCGCGCACCGCAAATCCGGCACCGGCGAGCTCCATTTCCGCGAAGAACCCTGGGAAGAAGTACCCGACCTGAGGCCCTGCGACGAAGAGGGGATGGCCGGTCTCGGAGCGCTTCGCCCCGACGAGCAGCGCATTCGAGGCTGAGGCTGGAGGGTCGAGGGGCGCGCCGGTGAAGCTGTCCCGGTCGATCACGACGCTCCCCGGAGAGCTGTTCGAAGGGAGCTCGTACGGGAACCGGCCGGGCACGCTGACCGGTGCCTCCGCGTCGTTTGCCGCTCGAAGGTCGGCAAAGACACTTCTCGCATCCGCGGCGCCCAGGCGGTCCTCGAGCGCGTCGAGGAACATCGCGTTGTGTACCTCCTGCCCGCCATTCGTCCCGAAACGAGCGGCGATCAGCGCGGCCGAGGCCACGACGTCATTGGCGGTGAAGGGAGCTATGGGAATCCCCTTCGACCGGTAGTAGCCGTTGATGCCGGCCGCATACGCATTGATCAGTCCGAGCACCTTGCGTCCGATCACGCCTTGCGAGCGCACCGCGTCGAGCTGGTTCGCGAGAAACGCCTCGGCGTCGGCGCTCGGGATGAAGCTCTTCCCCGACAGCGCGAGTGCCAGCGGGTCGAGCCCTGGCACGTCGAGCGCGGAGACGCGTGCAGGCCCTCGGATGAGCTGCAGCAGCAGCCCTCGGTCGGCGGCGGTAACCCAGCCCGAGCCGTACGCCACGTCGACCTCCGTCTTCCCGGTCACCTGCGCGACGCCGAAGCGATCGCGGACGATCGTGAGGCCGGGCCGAGGGCGCTCGCGCTTCTGGCGCTGCGTGGGAGCACGGCCGAGAGGAGCGGGCTTGAAGGATCGTCGGATGTCCTGCGCTGTGACGATGTCGAAAAGCGGCGTCAGCGCGTCGTAGAGCTTCGCCTGATCGGTGGTGTTGCGATCGAACGAAAGGCTGCCGTTCTCGCCGGGCGGGAGGATCGTCCATGCGGCGGCCGCGTAGTCTCGTTTGGGTGCGGCTTCGAGGGGGGCGAGGACGAGCGCCAGCGCAGCGAGGAGGGTCGCGACGAGCGCGGCGACGGCCCGGTGCACGCGCGGCAGCGTACACGACGGTGTCTGACACGCGCGAGGCCGAGATGACGTAACCATGCGGGTTTCCGGGCGAGCGGTGTCAGGCACCCGTGCGGACTACAGTCCCGCGTCGTGGAGGCTCTCCTCGCGTTCGCGGCGGCTCTCGTCTCGCTTCGCCTCTCGGCGGACCTCCTGCGCCGCTTTCGGGATCGCCGCACGCCCGAGCTCGCCGCCTGGGCCGGGGCGCTCGCTGCCTACGCGATCGCTGCCGGCGCTCTCGCCTGGGGAGCGGCAGCCGGCTGGAGCGATGTCATATTTCGCGTGTACTACCTCGGCGGCGCACTCCTGACGGCCGCACTTCTGGGCGTGGGCTCCCTGCTGCTCGCGGGTCGACGCCGAGTCACGCCAGTCGCATTCGTCTACGCAGGACTCGCTTTCGGGATCGCGCTCGCGATGCCGCTTCGGGGCGAGATCGCGGGAACCGCAATCCCCGACGCACAGGACGTCCTCGACCTCTGGCCCGCGCGCGTCTTGGCGATTGCAGGCAACACCCTGGGGACGCTCGCGGTCGTGGCCGTCGCGCTCGCGACCTTCCGCGCGCGCCCGGTCGGCAATGCCCTGATCCTGGCGGGCGTCGGAGTCGCGGCGATCGGCAGCGGGCTGGGTGGGCTCGGTGTCGGAGCGTTGGCACCCGCCATCGCGGCTGCGGCGGTCCTTCTCTATCTGGGCTTCGTCGCGCCTACGAGGAGCTCGGTTCGTCGTCGGTGAGCCGTTCCCGGCCGGCGACACACCGCCGTTCGCGGAGCACCACGGCGACGAGAACGAAGACGACGGCAAGCACGACGAGACCCTCGACTATCGCGCCCGCGATTCCACCGTGCGCCACTAGCCCCGCGAGAGCAGCCACAACCCTCCGACCGTGTAGAGCACCATCAACGCGAGCAACGGGTACTGGGAACGTAGCGCCGCACGCCGGTCGGCGAAGAGCGCGACCGCTCGGTCGTGCGCGATGGCCAGTCCGGCAACGTGCCCGACTACGAGCGCGGCAACCTGCACGTACCAGATCGTCTCTGGCGAGACGATGGCGAGGTTCGGCGCGAAGTCGACCGTCCCGAACAGATTCCAACCCCTGCCGAACGGATCCGAGATGAGCGGAATGATGAACTGGCCCTGGATGAGGAAGAGCGAGAAGTAGTGAGCAACGAGATAGGCGGCGGCGATCGGCACGAGCGAAAGGACGAAGTCCGGAACGAGAGGTCGCTCGAAGCGTGCGAGCGACTGGGCCACCGACACGGCGGTGAGGTAGGTCAGGACGACCAATGCGACGAACGTCGCGAGTGCGGCCACGTTCACGAGCGTCGTGACGAGGTCGACGACGCGTAGCGACGACCCGGGAAGCTCGGCCCGGACGTTGCCGAGAAGGTTCTGCCAGGTGCTCGTACGGGCGAAGCCGTCGAAGCTCGTCGACCCGAGCATGACTGCGACGAACCCGAGCGTCCCGGGCACGTGCTCCGCACCGCCCAGCCCCGTGAACGGCAAGCGGACGACGAGCCGGCCGTCGCGGACCGCGAACGGCGCGATCCGAGAGAGGAGCTCGAACGCCACGGCGAACCCCTCACCTCCGCGCGTCCAGGC
>DATFEK010000123.1:0-6606 GCA_035251305.1 Gaiellaceae bacterium
GACGACGACCCGCTCGCCCGACTCGATCTCGCTCTGGTAGCGGAACGCGGACGCCTCGATCTCCGCCTGCACCCAACCCTGCTCGATCGCGGCCACGGCGCCACCCAGATCGTCGATCCGCGCGATCAGCTCGCGGGCGCGGCGCTCGAGCTCCTCGGTGAGCGTCTCGACGAAGTAGGACCCTGCGAGGGGGTCCGCCGTATCCGTGGTCCCCGCCTCGGCCGCGAGGAGCTGCTGCGTGCGGAGCGCGATCGAGGCGGCACGCTCGGTGGGCAGTGCCAGGGCCTCGTCGAACGAGTTGGTGTGGAGGGACTGCGCGCCCCCGCAGACGGCGGAGAGCGCCTGGATCGCGACCCGCACGATGTTGATCTCGGGCTGCTGGGCCGTGAGCGTCGAGCCGCCGGTCTGCGCGTGAAAACGAAGGGCCAGGGCCCGAGGGTTGGTGGCGCCGAACCGGTCCCGCATGATCTCGGCCCACAGGCGTCGCGCGGCCCGGAACTTCGCGACCTCCTGGAAGAAGTGGTTGTGCGCGTTGAAGAAGAACGACACTCGCTCGCCGAAGGCGTCTGGCGAAAGACCAGCCGCGACCGCGGCCTCGCAGTAGGCGATCCCGTTCGCGAGCGTGAACGCGAGCTCCTGCGCGGCGCTCGCGCCGGCTTCGCGGATGTGGTACCCGGAGATCGAGATCGTGTTCCATTCCGGCAACCGCTCGGCGCAGTACGCGAAGAGATCGGTCGCCAGCCGCATCGACGGCCGCGGCGGGAAGATGTAGTTCCCGCGCGCGACGTACTCCTTGAGGACGTCGTTCTGCACGGTTCCCCGCAGCTTCGAGCCCGGCACGCCTTGCTTCTCGGCGACGAGCTCGTAGAGGAGCAGCAGGAGCGCAGCCGGCGCGTTGATCGTCATCGAGGTCGACACCGCGTCCAACGGGATCCCCTCGAGGAGCGCCTCCATGTCGGCGAGCGAGTCGATCGCCACGCCCGTGCGGCCGACCTCGCCTGCCGCGAGAGGATCGTCGGAGTCGTAGCCGAGTTGCGTCGGAAGGTCGAACGCGATCGAGAGGCCGGTCTGGCCGCGCTCGAGCAGGTACCGGAAGCGCGCGTTCGTCTCCTCGGCGGAGCCGTAGCCCGCGTACTGCCTGATCGTCCACGGTCGCCCGCGGTACATCGTCGGGTACGGACCTCGGGTGAAAGGGAACTCACCAGGGAGCTCGAGCTCGCGTCGCGGGAGGTCGTCCGCCGTGTAGACGGGCTTGATCTCGATGTCGGAGTCGGTCAGCCGCCGGTCGGTCGTCGCCACGCGACCATCGTAGGGTCAGGCCCCGAGTGTTGCACCCGCGCTGCAACACTCGGGGCCTGACCCCTCTGTAGATCGCTGTTGCACCCGCAGGTGCAACAGTGAGCTACAGGACGCCGCCCGCCCGCTCGATCGCCTCGAGCGCGATCCGGCGGCCTGTGTCGATGTGGGCCCGAATGGCGCGCTCGGCTGCGTCGTCGTCTCCCGCCTCGAACGCCTCCACGATCCGCCGGTGCTCGGTGACGAGTGTCGCATGCCCTTCGACCCGTCCCGCTCGAATCACCTGCATCATCAGGTTCACGGAGAGCTCTCGATAGACACTCGAGAGCAGCGCGTTTCCCGCCAGATCGATCTGATACTCGTGGAAGGCCGCATTCGCGGCATCCCACTGCTCGTGCGAGATCGCTGCGGCCGTGTCCTCGAGCAGGGTGACGAATGCGTGCACGGCGCCGTCCTCGAGCGCGCCCACGGTTCGCTCGGCAGCGAGCAGCTCCAACGCCAGCCGCACGTCGTATCCCTCCGCGAGCACCTGTGCGGTGACCGGTGTGACGAAGTAGCCTCGACGCGGTCGCACGCTGAGGAGCCCCTCGGACACGAGTCGCGTGAGTGCGTGATGCACCGGGCTCCGAGAGACGCCGAGTTCGGCGGCCAGGGCGTGGAGACTCAGCTTCGCACCCGGGGGATGTTGTCGGGTCAGAACGCGGGCGCGGAGCTCGTCGTACACCTGCTCGTTGAGATTCACCCCGGTGAGCGCGATCGCCACGTGTGGGACCTAACATGTCACGAGCCGGGAGGCAACCGGCGGATACCCTCTTTGTGTGAAGGTCAGCGTGAGACTGTTCGCGGCGTTGCGCGAGCGCGCCGGATCCGCGAGCGTCGACGTCGTGCTCGCCGACGGTGCGACCGTCGGCGACGTCTGGGCTCCGCTCGCCCTCGGCGACGAGCCGCCGGGGTTGCTCTACGCGGTCAACCGCGCATACGCGGAGCGGAGCGAGCTGCTCTCGGACGGCGACGAGATCGCGGTCATCCCACCCGTGTCGGGCGGCGAAGCCCTGCCAAGTGGCTCTGAGCCACAAAGTAGGTTCAGGCTCTCCGAGGAGCCTCTCTCGGTCGAGGCCGCGGTCGAGCAAGTACGGAGCGCCGAGGCCGGCGCAGTCGCGACCTTCGTCGGCACGACGCGAGCGCGTTCGCGCGGACGAGAGGTGCTCTATCTCGACTACGAGGCCTACGAGGGAATGGCCGAGCAGGTGATGGCCGATCTCGCCGCCGAGCTCCAGAATCGACACGAGCTCTGCGCAGTCGCGATCCACCATCGGGTCGGGCGCGTCGAGATCGGCGAGACGAGCGTCGTCATCGCCGTGTCGGCCCCACATCGCGCCGCCGCGCTCGCCGCGTGCAGCGAGGCGATCGACACGTTGAAGGTGTCCGTCCCTCTCTGGAAGAAAGAGGTGTACGTGGGTGGAGAAGAATGGATCGGCCAGGGGTCGTAGACCAAGAGCCTGACCCTCGGTACGAGCCGGTCGAGGCGCCGGAGGCATCGAGCTTCCCTTCTGGAGAGTCGTCGGACGACGGCGAACGAGGCTACGAGCCCGTACAGCCCCGCTGGGGCCTCGGCGACTTCGTGCGCAAGCTCGCGGCGCCGATCATCGGCCTCGGCTTCCTGCTCGTGAAGTTCGGAGGGCTGCTGCTCAAGCTCAAGGTGGTGACGACCGGGGCGTCGATGCTCGTGTCGATCGCGGCATACGCGTGGATCTGGGGACTCCCGTTCGCGATCGGCTTCGTCATTCTGATCTTCGTCCACGAGCTCGGGCACGTGCTCGAGCTCCGGCGCCAGGGAGTGCCTGCCAGCGCGCCGCTGTTCATCCCGTTCCTCGGCGCCGTGATCGGGATGAAGGAGCTCCCCGACGACGCCTGGAAGGAGGCTCGAGTCGCGCTCGCCGGCCCGATCCTGGGCTCGGTGGGGGCGGCGGGGTGCTGGATCGCGGCCGAGGCGACGGGCTCCGAGCTCCTCATGGGGCTCGCGTTCGTCGGGTTCTTCCTGAACCTCTTCAACCTCGTCCCGATCGTCCCGCTCGACGGCGGCCGGGCGGTCGGGGCCCTCCACCCGGTCTTCTGGTTCGTCGGGCTGCTGATGATGGTCGCGCTCCTCGCCCTCCGACCGAACCCGATCCTGATCCTCATCGTCGTGCTCGGCGGGCTCGACCTGTGGCGGCGCTGGCGGGAGCGGGGAGAAGCCGGGCAGTACTACACGGTCTCGGCACAGCGACGGGTCGCGGTCGGGGTGGTCTACGTGGGGCTGGTTGTCGTTCTCGCGCTCGCGATGTCGGCGACCTACGTCGAGCGCGACCTCTGAACCACGTGGAGCTTCCGCGCCGGATTTTCAGGCGGACCCAGGAGCCTCTGGCCGCCGACGTCTCGCTCATCGCCTCAGAGTTCCTGGCCGGCTTCCAGCTCATCCACGAGATCGATCGCCCGTCCGTCTCGATCTTCGGGTCGGCGCGAGTCGCGGAGGGCTCTTCGACGTACGAGCAGGCGCGCGCGACCGGCCGAGCCTTTGCGGCAACGGGATTCGCCGTCGTCACAGGAGGCGGGCCGGGCGTGATGGCGGCGGCGAACCGCGGCTGCAAGGAAGCAGGCGGTCTCTCGGTCGGCTTCAACATCGCGCTTCCGTTCGAGCAGGGACTGAACCCGTGGTGCGACCTCTCGCTCACGTTCGATCACTTCCACGTCCGGAAGGTCATGTTCGTGAAGGCCGCGGAGGGCTTCGTGATCTTCCCCGGCGGCTTCGGCACGCAGGACGAGCTGTGGGAGGCGCTGACGCTGCGACAGACGCGAAAGATCGGTGATTTCCCGATCGTCCTCTTCGACTCGGACTACTGGGAGGAGTTGCTCGAGTGGGTTCGCGACGAGATGCTCGACGACGGGCTCATCTCGCCGGAGGATCTGGCGGGAATGTTGGTCACCGACGATCCGGATCAGGCGGTCGAGCTGGTGGTGTCCCACTACGACCAGCGTGTTGCGGAAGGGTCCGTGTGATGCTCGACGACGCGGTCCGCCGGATTTGCGAGGAGACCGATCTCGAGCCTCGAATCGGCGTCGTCCTCGGGAGCGGGCTGGGCGGCCTTGCCGACGCGCTCGACCACCGTGTCGAGATCCCCTACGGCGAGATACCCGGCTGGCCGGTCTCGACCGCCGTCGGACACGCGGGCGTACTCGTGCTCGGCGAGCTCGACGGCGTTCCGGTCGTGCTCATGCGCGGTCGAGCACATCTCTACGAGGGAGTCGGCGCCGACCGCGCCGTGTTCGGCATCCGCGTCCTCGGACGGCTCGGCGTGGAGACGCTCGTCGTCACGAACGCGGCAGGTGGCATCGACGAGGCCTACCGGCCCGGGTTGCTCGTCCTAATCTCCGACCATGTGAATCTCCAGGGGACGTCGCCCCTCGTCGGGCCGAACGACGAGGACGTCGGCCCGCGCTTTCCCGACATGAGCGACGCCTACGACCCAGAGCTCCGGCGGATGGCGCGAGATGCGGCCGGGCGGCTGGGGATCGAGCTCGGCGAAGGTGTCTACGCCGCCTGGCTCGGTCCACAGTTCGAGACGCCGGCCGAGATCCGGCTCATGCGGGCCGTGGGTGCCGATCTCGCCGGGATGTCGACGGTGCCGGAGGTGATAGCGGCGCGGCACATGGGCATTCGCTGCCTCGGGATCTCCGTCGTGACGAACATGGCTGCGGGAGTGCTCCCGGAGAAGATCGATCACGAAGCCGTGCTCGAAGTGGGCGCCCGCGCGGCGGGCTCGCTCACGGCGCTCCTGCGCGAGCTCGTTCCTACACTCTCATCGTGAAGCTTCGCGATCTTCCCTCGGTCGACGAGCTGCTCCGCGACGAACGGCTGGCGGCGGAGCCGCGCGAGTTGGCGGTGGCGGCAGCCCGGGTCGTGCTCGAACGGGCGCGGGAGGACATTCGGGCAGGCGTCGATCCGGGCGATCTCGTGGAGATGGCCGTGTCGGAGCTAGCGGGAGCCCGGCGACCCTCGCTCCGCCGGGTTCTGAACGCCACGGGGGTTCTCGTGCATACGAACCTGGGCCGCGCGCCTCTCGCGGAGGCCGCGCTCGAGCGGGTCCGAGAGGTCGGCGCCGGCTACTCCAACCTCGAGTACGACCTCGAGCACGGCGAGCGCGGGTCGCGTCAGGATCACCTCGCGCCGCTTCTGTCTCGACTCACCGGCGCGGAGGCGGCGCTGATCGTCAACAACAACGCGGCTGCGGTCTTGCTCGCACTCGCAGCGCTCGCCGAAGGTCGCGAGGTCGTCGTCTCGCGCGGCGAGCTGATCGAGATCGGGGACGGCTTCCGCATTCCCGACGTGCTCGCTCGCTCGGGCGCGCGCCTGGTCGAGGTCGGAACGACGAATCGCACGCGGGCAGAGGACTACGAGCGAGCTATCGGGCCAGAGACGGCGGTGCTCCTACGGGTGCACCAGTCGAACTTTCGCGTCGTCGGGTTCTCGGAACGGCCCCGGCTCGGGGACCTCGCCGAGGTCGCCCTGCGGCACGAGCTCCCGCTCGTCGACGATCTCGGCTCGGGTGCCCTGGCGGCGATCGGCGACGAGCCGACGCCGGCCGAGAGCTTGCGCGCCGGCGCCGACCTCGTCTGCTTCTCGGGGGACAAGCTCCTCGGCGGGCCGCAGGCGGGCGTGGTGGTCGGCCGAGCCGACCTCGTCGATCGGTTGCAGCGCCATCCACTGCAACGCGCACTCCGCGCCGACAAGCTCACGCTTGCGGCGCTCGAGGGCACGCTGGCGCTCGCTCTCGACCAGACGACGCGCGGCGAGGTGCCGGTGTTGCGAATGCTCCACGAGCCGATCGAGGCAGTGCGAGCGCGGGCCGAGCGGCTCGCGGGACTCGTCGGCGGCGAGGTGGAGAACACCGTCGCCAGGGTCGGCGGCGGCGCACTTCCGCTCGCCGAGCTTCCCAGCGCTGCGTGTGCGGTGGAGGAGGAGCTCGCGGAGCCGCTTCGACTCGGCGAGCCGCCGGTGATCGCAGTCGTCCGCGACGGCCGAACGCTGCTCGACTGCCGCACGCTGACCGACGCGGAGGTCGACGAAGCTGCGGCGGCCGTCAATCGGGCTCGAGGACGCTGACCTTGTGGCTCTGAGCCACAAGGTCGAGGAGGTGCCTCGGTGCCGCTGACGGTCGGGACCGCCGGGCATATCGACCACGGCAAGACGTGGCTCGTGCGGGCGCTCACCGGGAAGGACACGGATCGCCTTCCCGAGGAGCGCCGGCGGGGGATCTCGATCGACCTCGGCTA
>DATFEK010000168.1:0-4916 GCA_035251305.1 Gaiellaceae bacterium
CGGTCGAAGTACGGCTGGCCGGTGCGCCAGTAGTTCTCGTTGCGGACGTGGACGCTCTGACGGCCGGGCGTGAAGCTCTCGATCTTGAAGGCGCCCGTGCCCACGTACTTGAGACGACTCTTGCTGCGGCTTCCGAGCTGCCTCGCCGGATAGCCGACGGGGACGACTCCCTGGAAGTACTGCGAGAACGAGTCGATCAGCGTCACGTCGGGACGCTTGAGGAAGAGCCGGACGGTCCGCCTGTCGAGCTTCCTCATGCGTCTTTGGTCGATCACGCTGAGGCCGACCTGACCGAAGATCTTGAGCGGATGGTTGATGGTCCTCCTGATCGAATAGATGACGTCGTCAGCCGTCAGCGTCTTGCCGTTGTGGAACTCCACTCCGTCGCGGACGCGGATCAGCCACTGGTTCGCCTTCTCCGCCCTGAGCTCCTCGGCAAGGCCGTCGATCTTCGGCCTGTAGTTCTCGTCGAAGTACGCGAGCCCCTCGAAGTTCGCCACGAGGCGAGCGATGTCGGGCTCGTTCACGATGTGCTGCCCGTCGATGAAGTCGTTGGCCGCGCCTCCCGAGATACCGATCCTGAAAGTGCCCCCACGCTTGATCTTCGTCGACGCGAATGCCGCCTCTGTGAGCGGTCCGAACGTGCCGCTTGCGACGACGATTCCGAGCGCCGCCGCTCGGCGGAGAACGTCCTGCCGCGTCATGCCGCGTTCGACCTCGCGGCTCAGTGCTTCGTCGGCCGTTGTCATCGGCTCCCTCCTCGAGCAGTAGTCCGCGACCTCGGCGAGGTCATAGGGGCCATTGAACCCCTGCGGTGCAAAGAAAGCAAGCACGCGGTTCGCCATAGAGTTGCGGCGTGGCCGACTGGAGCAGCATCGTCGTCCCGGAGCTCGAGGAGCTCGATCAGTTCGCGCTCGGAATGACGATCGCGGAGGTGAAGGCGCTCTACGGTCTCGACGAGGTCGTCAAGCTGAGCTGGAACGAGAGTCTGTTCGGACCTCTCCCCGGGGTGCTCGAAGCTGCGCATACCGAGCTCGACAACCTGTGGCTGTATCCGGAGCAGCCGTATCTCGACTTCCGGAACGAGGTCGCCGCCTCGACCGGGGCGAGCGCGACGAACGTTCTTCCAGGTCACGGGAGCCTGGCTCTGATCGGCCACGTTGCGAGCGCGCTGCTGCGCCGGGGCGATGCCGTGGTCGTACCGACGCTCACCTACGGGCTGTATGCACAGATCTCGGCGACCCGCGGCGCAACAGTGGACCGGGTGCCGATGCGCGGGCTCACGATCGACCTCGACGCGCTCTCCAGCGCGGCTCGGCGCGTGGATGCGCGTATCGTCTGGATCTGCGACCCCAACAATCCGACCGGCTTCGCCCTCGAGCAGGACGAGTGGACAGCCTTCCTCGACGCGCTCCCCGGACGGTGTGTCGCCGTCGTCGACGAGGCCTACGCCGACTTCGTCCCGCCGGATCGTCGAGTCCGCAGGGAGCTCGACGTCGAGGAGGGCCGCAGAGTCATCGTGCTGCGCAGCTTCTCCAAGCTCTTCGGGCTCGCAGGACTGCGCCTCGGCTACGCGCTCGTCGACGAGCCGCTCGTTCGATACTTCGACCTCCTCGAGGAGCCGTTCAACGTGAACTGCGTAGCGTTGGCGGCGGGCTGTGCATGCCTGCGTGCGACGGAGGCGGTCGACGGGCGCCGACGCGAGGTCGCGGCCGCACGCCTGGTGCTGTCCGACGGCTTGCGTGACGCGGGTCTGGAGCCGCTCCCCTCGCTGACGAACTTCGTGCTCACCCGGCTCGACGTCGACGACGTGTTGCTCGCCGATGGCCTGGCCGAACGTGGTCTCCTGATCCGTCCCGGCTCGGACTACGGCTTGCCGGGGTACGCGCGCATCACCGTCGGCCCGGTGCCGCTTATGGAACGAGTCAGCGCCGAGCTCTCCGAGGTCAGCGCCTCACTCCGAGGCTGAGCCTGACGTGACCCGTGTGCTCTGCGACGCGTCGATTCCGCTCGAGCGGGCCCGACGTGCCCTGGTCGGACTGGACGTCGCCGTCGAGACATCCGGACCGCCGTGGACGGGCGACGATGTGGTCGGCCTGCTTTCGTGGGAGCCCGTTACGGCCCTCGATATCGGGCGCCTTCCGTCGCTTCGCGTCATCGCAACGCCGAGTGTCGGCCTCGACCACGTCGACGTCGAGACGGCGACACGAGCCGGTGTCTGGGTGTGCAACGTCCCCGACTACTGCGTCGACGAGATGGCCGATCACGCGCTCGCGCTGCTGCTCGCTCTGGTCCGCGGTGTGGTCGAGCTCGACCGGAGCGTGCGCGCCGGCAAATGGGACAGCGAGGCCGCCGGTCCGCTGCAGCGCGCGTCTGACATTCGGCTCGGAGTCATCGGCTTCGGACGCATCGGTCGCGCTCTGGCCTCCCGTGCGCAGGCGCTGGGCATGGATGTCCGCGCGTACGATCCGTTCGTCTCCGGCAAGGAGATCGCCGCAGCGGGGGCGCGCCCCGCGACGCTGCCCGAGCTGCTCGAGTCCTCCACCGCGGTCTCTCTCCACGCCCCGTTGACACCCGAGACACGCGGGCTACTGGGGGCGCGCGAGCTCGAGTTGCTGCCGCGCGGCGCGTACGTCGTCAACGTGTCTCGAGGAGGGCTCGTCGACACGGCGGCGCTGCTCGACGCCCTCGAGAGCGGCCGCCTCGGCGGTGCCGCACTCGACGTCCTGGAGATCGAGCCGCCTTCGCCCGACTCGGCGGCGCCGGCGGCGGCGCGGCTCATCGTCACGCCTCATGCGGGCTGGTACAGCGAGCGGGCCGAGGACACCGTCCTGCGTCGCGCGACCCAGTCGGTGCGTGACGCGCTCGAGGGCAAGAGGCCTGACGACGCGGTGAACGACCCGGCTCTCTGACGGGATAGTGCTAGCGTCAGCCCGCGCCATGCGCGACCGGCCACACATCCTCATCGTGATGGTCGACCAGCTTTCCGCGCTCTTCCTTCGCGCGCACGGCCACACTGTCACGAAGACGCCGGTGATCGATCGCCTGGCAGCCGAGGGCGTCCTCTTCGAGAACGCGTACACGCCGAGCCCACTGTGCGGTCCCGCGCGGGCAGCGTTCATGACGGGCTCGCTGCCGTCGCGGACGGGTGTGTACGACAACGCGTCGGAGCTTCCGTCGGCCGTGCCGACGTTCGCGCACTACCTGCGACTCGAGGGCTACCGGACCTGCCTGTCCGGCAAGATGCACTTCGTCGGCGCCGACCAGCTGCATGGCTTCGAGGAGCGGCTGACGACGGACATCTTCCCCGGAGACTTCGGCTGGACTCCCGACTGGAGCCGGCCAGGCGAGCGCGTCGACTGGTGGTATCACAACATGACGTCCGTGAAGGAGGCCGGGGTGGCCGAGATCACGAACCAGCTCGAGTTCGACGACGAGGTCGCCTTCCACGCCGTCCGGCGCCTCTACGACCACGCCCGCTTCGAACGCGAGGTGCCGCTCTGCCTCTGTGTCTCGTTCAGCCATCCGCACGATCCGTACGTCGCCCGATCGCGCTACTGGGACCTGTTCGCGGAGGACGACATCGACCTTCCGGTAGCGCCCGCACTCCCGCCCGAGCTCCTCGATCCGCACGGTCGCCGCCTCTGGAACGACTGCGCGATGGACGAGCTCGAGATCACGGACGACGATGTCCGCGCCGCACGTCACGGCTACTACGCGAACCTCGCGTACGTCGACGAGAAGATCGGCGAGGTCCTCGCCGCTCTCGGGGCGTGCGGGCTCGACGACGACATGATCGTGGTCTTCACCTCGGATCACGGCGATTTCCTCGGCGAGCACGGGCTCTTCTACAAGATGTCCTTCCGCGAGCACGCCGCCCACATACCCCTGATCGTTCACGCTCCCGGTCGGTTCGCGTCACGCCGGGTGCACGAGCCCGTCTCACTCGCCGACCTCGTGCCAACCCTCGCCGATCTCGCCGACCCCGGCCTCTCCGACCGACTCGCCCGTGCGGTCGACGGCCGCAGTCTCGTCCCACTGTTGGAGGGTGGGCCCGAGAGCCCGGACGGCACCGTCGTCGGCGAGTACCTCGCCGAGAGCGTCCTCGAGCCCATGGTCATGATCCGGCGGGGCCCCTGGAAGTTCATTCACACGCCGAGCGACCCGGATCAGCTGTTCGACCTCTCGAAGGATCCGCTCGAGCTCGTCAATCTCGCCGGAGATCCCGAACACGCGACGATCGCTCGTGCGTTTCGGGACGAGGTCCGTAGAGGCTGGGATCTCGAGACGATCGAGCGCTCCGTCCGGGAGAGCCAGCAGACGCGACTCGCCGTCTTCCGCGCGCTTCAGCTCGGCAGGCGCGAGTCCTGGGACTACCAGCCAGTGCGCCCGGCGGACTCGCAGTACACGAGGAACACGATGGACGTCGCCGCCCGCGATCAGCAGTCGCGGTATCCACCCCTCCCGGCACGGTGAAAGCCGCGGTCTGCCGGGCATTCGGCGCGCCCCTCGAGATCGAGGATCTCGTGCTCGACCCGCCCCAGGCGGGCGAGGTTCGCGTAGACGTCGCCGCGTGCGGCATCTGCCACAGCGACATCCACTTCGCCGAAGGAGCGTGGGGCGGCAGGCTTCCTGCCGTCTACGGCCACGAGGCGGCGGGCATCGTGGAGTCGGTGGGCGTGGGCGTCGACGCCGTGCGTCCCGGCGACCGGGTAGTGGTCAGTTTGATCCGCGCCTGCGGGCGGTGCTTCTTCTGCACGCAGGGTGAGTCGTACCTGTGCGAGGCCGAGTTCCCGATCGACGCCCGCGGCCGGCTCCAGACCATGGACGGCGAGCCGGTGCACGTGGCCATGAACACCGCCGCCTTCGCCGAGCAGGTCGTCGTCGACGTCTCGCAGCTCGCCGTCG
This sequence comes from Gaiellaceae bacterium, assembly GCA_035251305.1. GTDB lineage: Bacteria > Actinomycetota > Thermoleophilia > Gaiellales > Gaiellaceae > GMQP-bins7. The sequence goes on from DATFEK010000168.1 coordinate 4,909, forward strand.
TGCCGGAC
>DATFEK010000200.1:0-2490 GCA_035251305.1 Gaiellaceae bacterium
TCCATAGCCGCCCGTTCGCCCACTAGTCGGGTCATCGCAGGGCCCGAGAACGCCGAGGCCGCCGCGAGGCGGCCTCGGCGTTTGCCACGCGCTCATCCTTCGAATCCGTAAGACGCGCGGCGGTCGCCTCATGTCAAACACCGGGGACGGCGGCGTCAAACCCGGGGGCTTAGCCCGTTACAGCCCGTCCTCTCGCTTCGTAGCCTCGATTCAGGTGGTCTCGAGGGCCACCAGACGTAGAAGGAGGAGCGATGATCCGCAGAATCTCACTCACTATTGGAGTTGCCGTCGTCGCGATGGCCGTCGGTGTCCCAACAGCTCTCGGCGATGGCAACAAGGGCCGGTTCGCGCGATCGCCGGCGCCGATGTCCGCTGTCGAGTACTTCCGGGCCAACGAGCTCGCCACGCTCGCACAATCCGGCGAGTCGGCTCTGACCGGCTACCGTGATGCGTTCGAGCGAGGCAGCGTTGCAGGAAACCAGCCCGGCGTCGCCACGTACCGCGACGCGTTCGAGCGGAGGCACGTGGCCAGGACTGGACTCGAGTCGAACGTCGGCAGCTACCGCGACGCGTTCGAGCGGGCGAACCCGTCCAGCGTCCCGGTCGCGACTTCTCCGGTCTCGGGCACCGAGATCGAGTGGCCGCAGGTCGGAATCGGGCTGGGGCTCGGCATCATGCTCGCGCTCGGCCTGTGGCTGGCGATGCGGATCACGCGAATCCGGCCGCTCGCTCACTGATACGGGTCACCTCACCTGGCCGAAGAGCTACGGCCGCCCCTCCGGGCGGTCGTAGCGCGTCGGGGCGGGTTTACTTCCGCCCAGTGGATCAGAGTCCGAAGCCGTACCGTCTGAGCCCGCTGCGCCGCGCCGTCAACGCGGTCGTGCGGCCACTCGCGAGGCTCGGGCTCACCGGGCCACGGACGTTCCTTCTCACCGTGCCGGGCCGGAGGACCGGAAGGCTCTGGTCGACGCCCGTCTCGATCGTGCAGCTCGGCGAGAAGCGCTGGCTCGTCGCCCCCTACGGCGTTCGCAACTGGGTCAAGAACGCGCGCGCCGCCGGGTGGGTCGAGCTTCGGCGCGGACGGACGGTCGAGCGCCTCGCAGTCTCGGAGCTCTCGCCCGCGCACGCGGTACCCGTTCTTCAGGAGTACTACCGAGGTGGGCGAGTGACACGTCCGTTCTTCGCGGTTACGCTGCGCTCGTCGCATGAGGAGTGGCTCTCCGACGCTCCTCACCACCCCGTGTTCGAGCTGAGGAGTGAATGATGTCGAACGTCCTGCTCGTTGCGGCGACCGACGACGAGCTCTGCGGCCACGAGGGGCTCGTATGCGGGATCGGGCCGGTGGAAGCGGCGATCACGACCGCGCGCGAGCTCTCACAGCGCACGCCCCGAGCCGTCCTCAACATCGGTATCGCGGGAGCGCACGGGGTCACCCCTGGCGGGCTCGTCCTCGGAAGCGAAGCCGTGTACTGCGACATCTCGGCGGAGATCCTCGTTGTCGAGCGGGTGGAGCCCGACAGCGGACTTCTCACCTCGATGCGTGAAGCGATTCCCGAGGCGCTCGTCTTGTCGATCGGCACCAGCGCGGCGATCGGAGGGTCGGCGGCGTCTTCGCACCGCAACATACGCGTCGAGGGGATGGAAGGATTCGCCGTCCTGCGCGCGTGCGCACTTGCAGGCGTCCCGGCGATCGAGGTGCGGGCCATCTCGAACGAGATCACGGAAGGAGACCGTTCGCGGTGGCGGATAGGGCGCGCGCTCGAGGCGATATCGGACGTGCTTCCGCGACTCATCGCCGCGGCCGAGTAGCGGCCAACCAAATCGTATGGCGCGGGGAGCGAGACTCAAGCGTGAGCTTCCGCCGCCGCTACCACCTGAGCAGCGGACCGTCGGCCAGCTGGTCGCCGAGACGATCCGTCTCTACGGCCGACACTTCGTACCCGCGCTCCCGCTCGGAATCGTCGTGGGTGTGGTCAACCAGCTCACCGCCGGCATCTCGCGGGTCGGAGTCGGGCTCGTCCTCATCGCCGCCGCGCCCGTGTTCGCCGCCGGGTACGCGTACGCGACCCGTATCGCGACCGGCGTTCAGGTGCCGCTTCGATCCTGGGGCGTCGCAATCGTGGTTGGCTCACTCGTGTTCGTGCCCGCTGCGCTCCTCTTCCCGTGGTTTGCGCTCGCCGGCGTCTTCTGGCTCGCGCTGATCGGACTCGCGGTGCCGGCTGCGCTCCAGGAACGTGCGTCGTTCGGCGACTCCCTGCGCCGCGGCCTAGTCCTCGGCCGCGTGGACTACGTCCATTCAGCAGGATCGCTCGCGACGCTCGTCATCCTCTTCTTCCTCACGCGCCTCGGGCTCGCGCTGCTGCTCGAGTCTCAGGCCGACAACACCGTGCGGACCGCGATCTTCCTTTCGGACACCGTTCTCGCACCGCTGCTCTTTCTCGGAGGCGTGGTCCTCTACGGAGACCAGGACGCTCGGTTACGCTCGCGCGG
>DATFEK010000128.1:0-12528 GCA_035251305.1 Gaiellaceae bacterium
CTTCATCCGCATCTACGGAGAGCGGGGAACGCCGTCCGAAGGCCTCTCGACGGTGCCCGACAGCTCGCTCGACTTCCTCTACGACATTCCGCCCGACCGCCTCGGCGGCTTCCTCGGCGATGCCTTCACGAACACGGACTACCTCATCTGGACGGCGCTGGCGATGGTCTTCGTCACCTGGGTTGCCGTCTTCAAGACGCCCGCCGGACTCCGGCTCCGAAGCGTCGGCGAGCACCCGCGTGCGGCTGACACGGTCGGCATAAACGTCTACCTGACCCGCTACGCCGCGGTCACGCTCTCCGGTGCGCTGGCGGGGGCGGGGGGCGTCTATCTCGCGCTCGGCTTCGTGAACTCTTTCGAGCCCAACATGACAGCAGGACGCGGATTCATCGCTCTGGCCGCACTCATCTTCGGGAGCTGGCGGCCGTTGGGCGCTCTCGTCGCATGCCTTCTGTTCGGGTTCTCCAGCGCGCTCGCCACCAGCCTGCAGGAGTACTCGCTGTCGGTGTCGACGCTGTTCGAGGCGCTGCCATACGTGCTCACCCTCGTCGCCGTCGCAGGGGTCATCGGGCGCTCGATTCCACCGGCTGCCATTGGTCGTCCGTACGTCAAGCAGTAGCGGCGTGGCGTCGCGCCGCTCAGGTGCCGCCTGGGGGTCGGTGCTCGCGGGGCTCGCGTCGGTCGCAACACTCCCCGTGGCGATCTACGTCACGCGCTTCAGCGGCGAGTACGAGCTCCTGCACGCGGGTTTCGCGATTCCGCTGGCAGCCGCCCTCGGCTTCGTCGCACTCGTCCTGGCGGGCCGAAGCCGTACGCGCGGCGCGCTCGCGCTCTCTGCTGCGCGAGCGCCGGCGCTCGCCCGTGCCGGACGTGTGCTCGGGATCGTCGGCCTGTGCATGGCCGCTGCGGCAGTCGTCTCGCTCTGCGTGTACGGGCTGCTCGAGTACGCCGGGTCGCGGGACTGAGAGCTCCTGACGTTATGACCACGCCGAGACGACACGCTGCTTCATTGCGTTGGGAGCTCTGGGCAACCGAGTTGGGGTCAGACCCGTGGGGTCTGACCCCGACCGTCTACACTGTCGCGCTGCATGTTCGACATCGGCTCCAGCCTCCGCGAGGCCCGACTGCGCCAGGAGCTCGACTTCCCAGAGCTCGAGGAGCGCACGAAGATCCGGCCCAAGTACCTTCGGGCGCTCGAAGACGAGCGGTTCGACATCCTGCCCGCGCCGACGTACGTGCGCGGCTTCCTGCGCTCGTACGCCGAGGCTCTCGGCCTCGACGGCCAACCGTTCGTCGACGAGTACAACACGCGGTTCGCGGTTGGCGACGAGGATGCGCCGATTCGAGCCCGCCGGGTCCCGCCTCCGCGTCGGGATCGCTCGGGACGCGAGTCGCGGATCGCGGTGCTCGCACTGTTCGCGATCGCGGTCGCAACGGCGCTCGTGATCGCGGCCTGGAGGTTCGGCGGGCCGGAGGGCGAGAAAGTTCCCGGGCTCGTCTCGCCGGACGCGGGGCAGGTGGCGCAGAGCCCGTCGAGCGCCGCGCAGAGGACTCGGCTCGCCGTCACGGCCGTCAGCGGCGGCTCGTGGATGGAGGTGCGTGCGGGGTCGGGTGCCGGAAAGCTGTTGTACAGCGGAACGCTCGAACGGGGTCAGCGAAAGACGTTCGAGGGCGCCCGTCTCCAGCTCGCCCTCGCAGAGCCCCAGAACGTGGCGGTCCGCCTCAACGGCAACCGCGTGAGCCTGCCGGTGGGGACGACCTTCGTCGTCACCCCGCGACGCATCGTTCGCGCGACCTCTTGACGCGCCCCCGGGCGGCCATCGTCGTGACGGGCAGCGAGCTCGTCAGGGGCGAGCGCGAAGACCGTAACGGGCCCTTCCTGGCTGCGGAAGCCGTGCGACTCGGGCTCGAGCCGGAGCACATCATGATCGTCGGCGACCGCCCCGAGGATCTGGAAGCGGCGTTTCGTCTGGGCTTCGCCGCCGACCTGTGCCTCGTCTCCGGCGGGCTCGGCCCGACGCACGACGACCGTACGATCGAGCTCGTCGCGCGCGCCGCTGGGCGTCGACTCGCGGTCGATCCGGCGCTCGAGCGGGAGATCGAAGGCGTCTCGCGGATGATCTCCGATCGCCTCGGGCGGCCGTACGCGGACTTCACCACCGGAGTACGCAAGCAGGCCACCCTGCCCGAAGGCGCTCTCTCGCTCGGCCTGGCGGGGACGGCACCCGGCGTCGTTCTCGACGCGGACGACTGCGTCGTGGTCGTGCTTCCAGGGCCGCCGCGCGAGCTTCGCCGACTGTGGCCACGCGCGCTCGAGACGGAACCGGTGCGGCGCGTGCTCGACCGTGCCCCGCCGCGCGGCCGGATCGTCCTGCGCTTCTTCGGAGCGCCGGAATCCGCCGTGGCCGAGGCACTCGAGAAAGCAGGGGGCGACGGGGGCGGCGTCGAGGCGACGATCTGCGCCCGCGAGTTCGAGATCCACGTCGATCTCGTCGTCGAGCCCGGGGCCGAGCAGCGGGCGGGCGCGCTGGCCGATTCCCTACGAGGGCAGCTGGGGAGATACCTCTTCGGCGAGGACGAGCGCACGATCGCCGAGGTCGTGCTCGACCTGTGCCGGGCTCGCGGGCTCACGCTCGCGACGGCGGAGTCGTGCACTGGAGGCATGGTCGCCGCTCGGCTCACGGACGTTCCCGGCTCCAGCGACGTGTTCGTCGGAAGCGTGGTCGCCTACGCGAACGCCGTGAAGACGAGCGAGCTCGGACTGGGGGAGGAGCTCCTGGAGCACCACGGCGCCGTCTCCGCCGAGGCCGCGGCTGCAATGGCTGCCGGCGTACGCGCACGCCTCGGCGCCGACGTCGGAGTCGCGGTGACGGGCGTCGCGGGACCTGACGGCGGGACCGAGGAGAAGCCCGTCGGCCTCGTCTTCGTCCACGCGGTCGGCCCGGACGGGGAGGAGGCGCGCCGGACGGAGTTCCCGGGCGACCGAGCCATGATCCGCGGTCGTGCGACCGCTGCCTCGCTTCATCTCGTGCGTCGTTTGTTGGAGTCCTGACACACCTACGCGTGGCACAGCGCGCTACCGTCGAGGGAAGTGAGCGACACAGGCTCTTCCTCGCGCTCGAGCTGCCGCCACGGGTGGCCGAGCAGCTCGTCGCCTGGGGCACGAGCCACCTCGTGCGGGGAAGACCGGTCTCGAGCTTCCACGTCACGCTCGCGTTTCTCGGGAGCCAGCCCGGGTCCGCAATCGGGGCGATCACGGGCATTCTCCGCGAGGAGTCGTCGGCAACGAGGCCGTTCCGACTGGAGCCCGTGCGCTATCGCGAGACTCGCTCGGTCGGCATGCTCGTCCTCGCCGACCCGAGCGGGGAGGCGACACGCCTCGCAGAACGTCTCCACGCGCGGCTCGAGGCGCGTGGGCTGTATCGGCCGGAGAGCCGACCGTGGCTTCCCCACGTCACCGTCGTGCGGTTTCAGGAGAGGCCACGCCTGGACCCGCCCCTCCCCGAAATCGGACCGTTCGCTCCGTCCGGCGCCGCTGCTTTCCTTTCACGTCTGCTCCCGTCGGGAGCGCGGTACGAGGTACTGGAGTCGTGTTCGCTGGGCACATAGAGCTTTGACAGCTGGGAGGATGAGGCAATGAAACGCGAGGAGGCGCTCGACGTCGCGCTCGGGCAGATCGAGCGGCAGTTCGGAAAGGGGTCCGTCATGCGCATGAGCGACCGTCCGCAGGTCGCTGTCGGAGCGGTCTCGACGGGATCGCTCGCACTCGACATGGCGCTCGGCATCGGCGGGCTGCCGCGCGGCCGCGTCGTCGAGATCTTCGGTCCCGAAGCGTCGGGAAAGACGACGCTCGTCTATCACGTCATGGCGGAAGCTCAGCGGCGCGGTGGCATCTGCGCGTTCATCGACGCCGAGCACGCGATGGACCCGGCCTACGCCCGCCGGATCGGCGTCGACATCGACCAGCTCCTCGTCTCACAGCCCGACACGGGCGAGCAGGCACTCGAGATCGCGGAGCTCCTGATCCGCTCGGGGGCGCTCGACGTCGTCGCGGTGGACTCGGTCGCCGCGCTCGTGCCCAAAGCCGAGATCGAAGGAGAGATGGGCGACTCGCACGTCGGACTTCAGGCGCGCCTGATGAGTCAGGCGCTGCGCAAGCTCGCCGGCACGCTCAACCGCACGGACACGATCTGCATCTTCACGAACCAGCTCCGCGAGAAGATCGGCGTCATGTTCGGAAACCCGGAAACGACACCGGGCGGCCGCGCGCTCAAGTTCTACGCGTCCGTGCGTCTCGACATTCGCCGGATCGAGACGTTGAAGGACGGCGCCGAGGCGTTCGGCAACCGCGTGCGCGTCAAGGTCGTCAAGAACAAGGTCGCGCCACCGTTCAAGCAGGCCGAGTTCGACATCGTCTACGGCTCGGGCATTCCCTGGGAGGGCACGGTCCTCGACGTCGCGCTCGAGAGGAAGGTCGTCCAGAAGGCAGGCTCGTACTTCAGCTTCGGCGACGACCGGCTGGGCCAGGGCCGCCAGAACGCGACCGCATTCCTGAGCGAGAACCCCGACATCGTCCAGCAGATCCTCGCCCGCATCCAGGCCGAGGCGCCGGACGATCAGGTCATCTCGGCCCGGCTCCTTCCGTCACAGCCGCACGCGGAGGAAGCGGTGGAGATCGAGGTCGAGGTGGAGGAGGGTGTCCCCGTCGAGCGCTGACGTCGCCCCGCCCGAATCGAGCACGGGGAGTCGTGAAGCGGCCGACGAAGCGCTGGACTGCGCGCTTCGGGGGCTCGAGCGTCGGGATCGGACCCAACTCGAGATCGAAGAGCACTTGCGGGAGCGCGGTTTCTCCGCCGCCGAGCGCACGCGCGCACTCGCGGCGCTCCGCCGGACGGGGCTCGTCGACGACGGACGGTTCGCCCGGTCACGTGCGGCGTCACTCGCCAGTCGCGGTGCCGGGGATGCCCTCATTCGCGCGCGCCTCGCCGAGGCGGGTATCACGAAGGACGATGCCGACGAGGCTCTCGCAACTCTCGAGAGCGAGGCGATACGGGCCGGGCGCATCGTGGTATCGCGCGGCGTCTCCGCGAAGACGGCGCGATACCTCTACGGCCAGGGCTTCTCCGAGGATGTCGTCGCAGACGCCGTTGCAGGCAGCGCCGACGGCGAGTTAGGATGAATGCGCTTCACTCGGCATTTTCCTGCTCGTTAGCGACTTTCCGAATCCGTGTACCCGATCCGAGTCTCCGATAACCGACCTTACCGGCCGAAAGACGGCCGACGGGGGATGCGCCACCACCTGACGTAACGGTCGTGGCCAGACTCCGGTCGCGGCCGAGCAGGCCGACTGCCGGGTGTGAGCACCGCGGCGCTGCCGCGGACAACGGAATCCTCCCCGGAGGCCTTCATGCTCTCGGCTGTCGCGGCGCTCATCGGAATCCTCGTCGGAGCTCTCGCCGCGTCCGCACTCCTCGTCGGGTGGTCACGCTCTCGCGTGCGCACCGCCGCATCGGAGCGGAGACGCCTCCTCGCGGACGCAGTGCGCGAGGCCGAGGCGATCCGACGCGAGGCGCAGGTCGACGCGCGCGAGCAGTCGGTCCAGCTCCGCAGCGAGATCGAGGCGGAGGTCCAGGATCGCCGCGTCGAGATCGCGAAAGTCGAAGAGCGCGTCATCCAGAAGGAAGCCGAGGTGGAGGCGCGGTTGATCGACGTCGAGCGCAAGGAACAGGGGCTCGGAGACCGCGAGGTGCATGTCAAAGCGCTCCAGGACGAGCTCCGAGAGTCGCAGAAGGAAGCGCTCGTGGCGCTCGAGCGCGTCTCTGGGCTCACGGTCCACGAGGCGCGCCAGCAACTGCTCGAGCGCTCGAAGGACCTCGTTCGCCACGAGCTTGCGCGCGACGTTCGACAGATGGAAGAGGAGGCTCGAGCCGACTCCCGACGGCGCGCCCGGGCCCTCATCGCCGACGCGCTCCAGCGTGTCGCGGCGAGCCATACGGCAGAGGCGACGGTCTCGGTGGTCGAGCTGGCCTCCGACGACCTCAAGGGGCGCATCATCGGTCGTGAGGGGCGCAACATTCGCGCGCTCGAGCACCTGACCGGCGTCGACTTCATCATCGACGACACGCCGCACGCCGTCGTCCTCTCGTCGTTCGACCCGCTTCGGCGCGAGGTCGCGCGAGTCACGCTCGACAAGCTGATCGAGGACGGCCGGATCCACCCAGCGCGGATCGAGGAGATGTACTACCAGTCGAAGGCGGAGCTCGAGGAGCACGTCCTGCAGGCTGGCGAGCAGGCCGTGTTCGAGGCCAACTGCGGGGAGTTCCACGAGGAGCTCGTCCGGATTCTCGGGCGGCTTCGGTACCGGACGAGCTACGGCCAGAACGTCCTCAAGCACACGCTCGAGGTCGTCCACCTTTCCGGGATCATGGCTGCCGAGCTGAAGGCGGGTGTCAAGACGACCAAGCGGGCGGCGCTGCTGCATGACATCGGCAAGGCGATGAGTCACGAGGTCGAGGGATCGCACGCGCTCATCTCGGCCCAGCTCGCGCGCCGGCATGGCGAGTCGGAAGGCGTCATCCATGCGATCGAGGCACATCACTACGAAATCCAGCCGCAGACGGTCGAGGCTGTCCTCCTGATCGCCGCCGACGCTGTGTCCGCTTCGCGCCCTGGCGCGCGCGGCGAGAGCCTCGAGAACTACATCCGCAGGCTCGAGGCGCTCGAGGAGATCGCTACCGCGAAGACCGGAGTCGCCAAGGCGTACGCGCTTCAGGCGGGCCGGGAGATCCGCGTCATCGTGGAGCCGAGCGAGATCGACGACGACGGTGCCGTCTTGCTCTCGCACGAGATTGCCCGCGAGATCGAGGACCAGCTCGAGTATCCCGGACAGGTCAAGGTCATCGTCATCCGCGAGAGCCGCGCGATCGAGGTCGCAAAATAGGCGTCTCCGCCGGCGCACAGACGTGGGTGGAGGTGTGGTCCAGTGCGTGGCCGATCGGCGACGTCGACGCGGTCGCCGCGCTCTATGCCGACGACGCGCTGTTCTACTCGCATCCGTTTCGCGACCGAGAGGTGCCGCGAGAATACGTCGAGTGGGCGTTTGCAGACCAGGCGGAGGCCGAGTGCCGGTTCGGCGAGCCGGTCGTCGACGGCGACCACGGCGCAGTCGACTGGTGGGCGGTCATGACGTCCGTCGACGGCTCCGTCCAGACGATCGCGGGAACGTCCTTGCTCCGCTTCCGCGAGGACGGCCTCGTGGTCGAGCAACGGGACGTCTGGGCGGTCGCACCTGGTCGTCACGAGTTGCCCGACTGGGCTCGCTAGCGCGGGCCACCCCAAGTGCTCCCCTTCGGAGGCACTACGATTCCAGGCCGTGAAGCGCTACCACGTCACCACGTTCGGCTGCCAGATGAACGCCCACGACTCCGAGCGAATCAAGGGCATGCTCGAGTCGCTCGGCCTCGGAGAGGCGGTGACGCCCGACACCGCTGACGTCGTGGTGTTCAACACGTGCACGATCCGCGAGAAGCCGGACACGCGTCTGGCGGCATATCTGGGGAACGCGGCCGCCAGGAAGAGGGAGCGACCGGACCTCGTGATCGCGGTGGGTGGATGCTACGCGGAAGCGCAGCGCGAACGAATCTTCGAGCAGTACCCCTTCGTCGACGTCGCGTTCGGACCGGGCTCGATCCCGCACCTCGGCGACTGGATCGGCGCGGGGGGGTTCGGCGTTCAGGCGGGGCGCTTCGGCACCCACGAGCACTTCGCGGCGGACTTGCCGCACCATCGCGAACGCTCGTTCCAGGCCTGGGTGCAGGTGTCGATGGGCTGCAACTCGAAGTGCGCGTACTGCATCGTTCCCGCGGTCCGAGGCCGCGAGCAGAGCCGGCGCCCGGCAGAGATCGTCGCCGAGGTGAGCGCTCTCGCCCGCGACGGGGTGCGGGAAATCACGCTCCTCGGTCAGAACGTCAACTCGTGGGGTCGGGATCTCGCCCCGGAGCTCCGAACGGACTTCGGCGACCTCCTGCGGGCGTGTGACGACGTCGCGGGGATCGAGCGGATCCGCTTTACAAGCCCGCATCCGAAGGACTTCCGCGAGCCCGTGATCGCGGCGATCGTCGAGTGCGCCGGAGTCTGCGAGCACGTCCACTTGCCGCTGCAATCGGGCTCGTCACGCATTCTGAAGCGGATGCGTCGAACGTACGACCGTGATCGCTACCTCCGCCTGGTGGAGACACTGCGAGGAGCGGTGCCGGATCTCGCGCTCGGTACCGACGTGATCGTCGGGTTCCCCGGCGAGACGGAGGACGACTTCGTCGAGACGCTCGAGGTCGTCGAAGCGGTGCGGTTCGAGAGCGCGTTCACGTTCATCTACTCACCTCGGGCGGGAACCGAAGCAGCGAGGATGCCCGATCAGGTGCCCGAGGATGTCAAGCACGAACGCCTCGAACGCCTCGTGGAGACGACGCAACGCATCGCAGCAGAGCAAAACGCGGATCGCGTCGGACGCGTGGAGGAGGTTCTCGTCGAGGGGTCGAGTCGTACCGATGCCGCGCTGCGACGCGGCCGCACACGCCGAAACACGACGGTCAACTTCACCGGTTCCACCCCGGCCGGGAGCTTTTCGGCGGTCGCCATCGACGCGTCGACCTCGACGACACTCCGCGGCCGCGAAGTCTCGCTCGCCGCCGCCTAGCCCACCGACGCGCGACGATTCACACTCTCGGCACAGCTGTCACGCACATGCAACCACTCCAGCGATACGCTGGGAGCGGGTGGTGGGCTGGGGTGCCCCGCGAGACATGACTCGTCCGCGCCCCGAGGTGGTCGCAGTCTTCGGACCGACGGGTTCCGGAAAGACGTCCGCCTCCGAGCTCGTTGCCCGCGCGCTCGGCACCGAGATCGTCTCGGCTGACGCGCTTCAGGTCTACCGAGGGCTCCCGATCCTCACGAACCAGCCGCAGCGCGCGACCCGACTCGTCGCGATCCGCGACCTGTCTCAGGAGTTCTCGGTCGGTGAGTACGCGCGGCTCGCTCACGCCGAGATCGACGAGCTCGTCGGCGCCAACGGGATCGCGGTGGTCTGCGGTGGAACAGGGCTGTACCTGCGGGCAGCGATCGCCGAACTCCACGTACCGCTCGCGGCCGAAAGCGGGGCTCGAGCACGCTGGGAAGCGCTCTACGACGGCGATCCCGCCGCGGCCTACGCTCGACTTGGCGCGTTGGATGCCGCGGCGGCGTCTCGCGTCCACCAAAACGACCGCCGTCGGGTCGTTCGCGCACTCGAGCTCGCCGAGAACGGTGCGTCACTCGCACCTGCACGCGATCGCCTGTGGACCGCCGACACCCGATTGCCGACGATCGTCGTCGGGCTCGAGATATCGCACAGCACTCTCGAGGGCAGGATCCGCGAGCGAACCGAGGAGATGCTCGGCCGCGGCGTCGTCGACGAAGCGCGACGAGCCGTCGCGGGCCGAATCTCGAAGACCGCCGAGAAGGCGTTGGGCCTTCGGGATCTCGTCGATCTCCCACTCGAGCAGGCGCGAGAGCGGCTCGTCGGCAGGACGCTGCGCTACGCGGCGTACCAGCGGAAGTGGATGCGGCGAATCGAAGGCATCGTCATGATCGAAGCCGATCGGCCTCCGAAGGAGGTGGCAGATGCGATTCTCGAAGTGGCACGCGCTGGGTAACTCGTACCTGCTCGTCGAGCGCGGGGAGCTGTCCGACCCGCTGTCGCCCGACGAGGCGCGCAGGCTGTGCGATCCCGACCACGGCGTCGGTGCGGACGGTGTTCTCGAGATCGTCCGCGTTCGCGGCCCGGAGGCCGAGGTCCTGGTCTGGAACCCGGACGGCTCACGCGCCGAGCTCTCCGGAAACGGGGCCCGCATCGCCGCGATGTGGCTGGCACGCCGCAGCGCAGTGGCGTTTCCACGCGTCCAGCTCGGGGAGCGGACGATTCCTGCACGCGTCGAGGGTGAGGACGTCGAGGTGGACCTCGGGCCGGTCGACGTCGGACGCCCCGAAGCTCTCGAGGTCGCTGGGGAGCGCCTCGAGTTCACACCTGTCTCCGTCGGGAATCCCCACGCCGTCCTCCGCCGTGAGCCGGTGCCGCAGGATTTGCTCCGCCTGGGCCCTCTCATCGAGCTCCACGAGCGCTTCCCAGGCCGCACGAATGTCCAGTTCGTGCGCGTGGACGGATCGAACGACCTGACCGTGCTCGTCTGGGAGCGTGGCGCGGGGGCGACCCTCGCCTCGGGATCGAGCGCCGTTGCTGCGGCGGCGGCGGCGGTCGCCCACGGTTGGTGCGAGACTCCCGTGCGCGTCCATCTTCCGGGTGGAACGCTGAATGTCGACCTCCGCGAGAGGCGGGCGATCCTCACCGGCCCGGTCACGGAGGTCTTCCGCGGCGAGACCGTGTGAGGCTACGCGTCCGGGGTCTTCCATGACCGGATCGCGCCGCAGACGTCCTCGAGAGGCATCCACGGCCGCTCCAGATCGTCCGTTGAACACGCGGACTCGACCGGTGCGTCAGGTCGCGATCTCGAACTCCCGCAGCACGTCGTTGAGCGATGTCTTGAGGTCGGTCGAAGCGCTCCGCTCGCCCACGATCAGAGCACAGGGCAGGTCGTACCGCCCCGCCGGGTAGTCCTTCGGTCGCGTCCCCGGAAGCACCACGGAGCGCGGCGGAACGTGGCCGCGATGCTCGATCGGTTCGGGCCCCGTCACGTCGATGACCGGGATCGACGCCGAGAGGACGACGTTCGGGGCGATCACGGCTCCTGCGCCGACGACCACACCCTCGACGACGACCGCTCGCGAGCCGAGGAACGCACCGTCCTCGACAATGACCGGCTGTGCTTGTGGCGGCTCGAGCACGCCGCCGACGCCGACCCCTCCCGAAAGGTGGACATCCGCACCTATCTGCGCACACGAGCCGACAGTCGCCCACGTGTCCACCATCGTCCGCGGGCCGACCCAGGCGCCGATGTTCACGAACCCGGGCATGAGGACGACCCCTTCCGAGAGGAAGGAGCCGTAGCGCGCGACCCCCGGTGGCACGACGCGGACGCCGCGCGCGGCGTAGTCGGCCTTCACCGGGATCTTGTCGAGAAAGTGCAGCCCGCCGACATCCAGCGGCTCGACCTTCCGCAGGCGGAAGTAGAGGAGGATCGCCTTCTTCGCCCATTCGTTGACGATCCACCCGTTCGCGGCCGGCTCGGCGACCCGCGCTTCACCGCGGTCGAGCAGCGCGATCGCATCGTCGATCGGAGCCGGGTCGAGCTCGCCGGATTCCCACAGCTCGTCGATACGCCGAGCGAGCTCCATCATGCGGCATCTTCACCGATCGGAGTGCCGAGGAACCGATCGAGCGTCTCGTAGGCGTGGACGAGCGCATCGATCTCGACGAGCTCGTCCCGTCGGTGGGCGTACGCAGTATGGCCGGGCCCGAAGTTCACGGCGTCGATGCCCTTCGCCGTGAAGTCGGCTACGTTCGTCCAGGCCTGCTTGGGCTCGATCGCCAGGTCGCCCGCGACGCGGAGAGCGCGGACCAGGGACGAGTCGGTGACGACCCGTGCGGGAGCCGCGTTGCTCGAGATCTCGAGCGTCGCTCCCGCGGGGGTGAGCGAGCGAAGGTACGCCTCGGCCTGCTCCGGGGTTCTGTCGGGCGGATATCGGAGATTGACGGTCGCCGTCGCCTGGCCGGGAATGACGTTGTCGGCGATCCCGGACTCGAGCCGAGTCACGGACACGACCTCCTTGAACTCGAGGCCACCCGCCACGGCCGCTCGCGGCGCGAGCTTCAGAAGTGGGGCGATGCCCGCGACGGCGCGCTCGATCGCGCTGTCGGCGAGCCACGGGCGCGCCGAGTGACCGCTCGTCCCCCGAAAAACGAGTCGCGCGATGACATTCCCGAGACAGCCGGCTTCGATTCGCCCATCGGTCGGCTCGAGGACGATTGCCAAGGTCGTGTCGTGGATCGTGCTCGAGCCTGCGAGGAGCGCCGGGAGCGGATTGTGCTCGGACGGCAGCTCCTCACGGCCGAAGAGGACGAGCCCGACGTCGTACGGTCCCGGAGCCCGCGCGGCGAGATCGCGTACGAGCTCGAGGGCGACGGCGACACCGCCCTTCATGTCGCTCGCGCCGAGCCCGTGAACCGCGCCCGCGCGGATCTCCCCAGGCAGGTTGTCCTGCGCGGGAACCGTGTCGTAGTGCCCGACGAGGAGCACGAGCGGCACGTCACGGCGGTTGCGCGGGACGAAGAAGAACGCCTCGTCGCCCGCATACTCCGGAGTGAGCACAGGTGGGACGAGCGCCAGGAGGTGTGCGCGGATCGCGTCCTCGCTTCCGCTTACGGACGGGATGTCGACCAGCTCGAGCGTCCGCGCGGCGAGGCGATCGGCGAGCGCGGTCACCGTTGGAGCGTACCGCGGCATAATCCCCGCGTGACCGCGCGCCAGCCCGATCCCGCACCAGGGGCGGAGCCGGAGCGCGGGTTCGTCCTGGGGGTCTTCCCCAAGGGTGTCGGAG
>DATFEK010000202.1:0-2526 GCA_035251305.1 Gaiellaceae bacterium
GCCTGCTCGACGAGGCGATCCCACCGAACCGACTGTCCCGGCGCGAACAGCCTCTGCGCCAGGACCGCTCCTGCCTCGGGCCGATCGACGATCCCACCTGTGGCGCCGTCGAGTGTGTCCTTCAGCTGCAACGCGACGATCGCGCCGTAGAGATACGTGTGGTAGTAGACCGGCGAGACGGCGATGTGGATCTTCGCCGCCCAGTCGGGCGCCCGTCTCCCGTCTGGCGGCGTGACGAGCTGGTGACGGGCCGCGAGCGCCCACCACGTCGAGTCGAGGTCTCCCTCCGGGTCCTCGTACAGTGCTCGCTCGAAGGCGTTCATCACCAGCACCCAGCGGGTGAAGACGAGGAGGTCCGCGGCTCGCGCGGCGCCCAGCCGCGGTGCGAGCTCGGCACTCTGGCTCGCCTCGACCCCGAGGACGCGCTCGAGCCACTCGCAGCTCCCGGCGAGCGCACCGAACAGGAGCGCCGACGCCTCGGTCGCCACGAGGTGGGTGTCGCGCAGAAGCCACGGGAGCCCGCCGTCGAAGCCGAGGTCGTAGACGCCGTGCCCCAGCTCGTGGAGCATCGTGTCCGCAGAGTCGTGCGTCTCGACGACATTGGCGAGCACTCGAACGTCGCCTCGCCTGTCCATGTCGACGCAGAACGCATGCTGGCACTTGCCAGGGCGCGAGAAGAGATCGCTCCGGCCGAGAATCCCCGCCACCTCGAGGCCGGCGCCTTCGAAGGTCCTGCGCGAAAGCGCGATGACGTCCTGTCCCGCGAACAGCGGGTCGAGATCCAGCGAGCCGTCGGGAGGCGCTTCCTGGAAGAAGGGATCCGCATAGTGCCACGGTCGCAGATCGTCCACGGCGCAGCCGAAGCGGTGCGCGAGCTTCTCGTCCAGAGCGCTCTTCCAGCGCGCGAACGGCCCGGAGGTGACGCGATCCGCCTCGGCGAGCGTCACCAGCAGCTTCCCTTCGTCGAGCTCGTCCGTCGCCAGCGAGAGCGCGAACCAGTCTCGATGACCAAGGGCGCGAGCCGCCTGGTTCCGAAGACGTGCGAGCTTGCGCACGTCGTCGGCGACCGCAGCCCCCACGGTCTTGGCCGCCTCCCACGCCCGACGACGCTCCCCGCTGTCGTCAGAGTGACGAAGGATTCGCTTGATCTCGGTGTCCGCGACCTCGACGCCGTGGACCACACCCCGGTGGCGCGAGAACGTGCCTTCGACCGCGGACTCGAGCTCGACGATCGCCTCACGCAACGCGTCCGAAACCTGGTGCGGCAGCATCATGTTCCGCAGCAGGTCCAGCTGGCGGCGCACGACGGGGTCGCCGTCGAGGACCCGCGCCCGCTCGACGTCCGCGAAGAGCTCCGTGTCGGCGAGCGCGTCCGAGTACGCGAGCTCCGTCTCCGCGCGCCGCCGCTCGTTGTCCTCGCTCGCATCGATCTGGGACTCCCACCAGGCGACATTCCGCGCCTCGTACACGGGCCTCAAGGCCTCTTCGACGGAGCTGACGAGTGCAGCCGCGGTCGTCAAGGGGCGCTGTACTCCACCAACCGAATGGTTCGGGTCCCTTCGTGGAAGGCGCCGAAGGAGTGCTCGCACGCCACTCCCGGAGTGTTCACGCCAGACCGCACCAGTCGCGAACGAGGAGTGCGAGCACCTGCGCAGTCTGCACCACCGGGGACACGGAGACACGCTCGTCCACGCCATGGATGCGCTCGGCGTGCGGCCCGATGCAGGCTGCCGGGATACCCGAGGCGATGAAGGCGCGAACGTCGGTCGTCGCCGTGGTCGGGCCGGTCACCGCCGGTGAGCCGGCGACCGTTTCCCAGGCCCGCGAGACCGCTTGCACGATCGGCTCGTCCTCTGCGAGGAACGAGCCCTCACAGGAAAGCCCGTCGTAGCGCACGACCGGAGGATGCTCGGTCAGGTACGCGCTCGCGGCGGTCGAGCGCGCCACGGCTTCTTCGACCAGCCGCCGGAGCTCGGCGACGGGCGTCCCCGGATAGTGCGCGATCCGGCACGAAAGCGTGCACTCGGCTGCGACGGTCGAGGGCCAGTCACCCCCCGAGAGGACCCCGACGTTGAGGTTGATCGGGTGCGCGAGAGAGTCGAACGGCGGAGGAGGAGCCTCGTTCAGCTCGTCCTCGAGAGCGTGCAGCTCCTCGACGATCGCGAACGACGCTTCGATCGCGTTGAAACCGTCCTGAGCGACTGCCACGTGCGCCGGCGTGCCCGCGACGTCGACCTGGAACCAGAGGACGCCGACCTGGTACGTCGGGATGAGCCCTGGAAACGGCTCCGCGATGACGGCTGCGTCCGGCCGGAGCCCGGAAAGCACGCACTGGAGCGCGCCGTTCCCACCACACTCCTCCTCCACGACGGACTGGAGCTGGACCGACGCGAGCGGGGCGAGCCCGAGCCGGCGAAGACCGAGGACGGCGCCGACGATCGCCACGAGCCCGGCCTTCATGTCCCCGCTCCCTCGGCCGTAGAGCCAGTCGCCGTCGCGGACCGCCTGAAACGGCGGCGTGCGCCA
>DATFEK010000203.1:0-6489 GCA_035251305.1 Gaiellaceae bacterium
GTGCCCCTCCCGGGCGGGCATCGGGGCTACCGCGTCGTCGACGAGGCCCGGATCAGACCACGGCTCTCCGATCTCGGCGTCGACGACCCGCTTCAGCTCGACGCAGCGCTCGTCGCGTGGCACAGAGTTGCCCTTCGCGAGTGGGCGTTCGAGAGCTGGCTCGCCGTCGAGTCGCTGCAGCCTCTCCGGCTGCGACTCGAGGCCGTGCAACGGCGCCTTGCGGAGCGCGGCCGGCGCATCTCGCTCGAGGACACGTGGAAGCTCGTCAACGCCCCCGTGGACGAGGACGGGCTCGAGCTGCTCGCGACCCTGGCCCTGGCGCTCGCCGGTGACCGTGTCGCGCGGCCGCATCTCGTGTTCTTGCTCGACACTGCACGCCTGCGAGGTGCGTCGCTCGAGGACGCCGAACAAGCCGGTCGCGAAGCGAGCATCCTGCGCTGGTTCGCGCTCCAGTACCCAGGCGTGGGTGGCGTCACGATCGAGCGCGCCGCCGCGCTCGAGGAGGCGGCCGCGGAGCGTGTCGTGGCTCGGCTCCGCGTCGAGGTCGAGTCGCCGACGATCGGTCGCTGTCGGTCGTGCGGGCGTTCGTGCGCCCCCTGGTTCCCTCTGTGCGAGCGCTGCGCGGGCATTGCCGGGCGGTCCTGATATGAACCTGCCATGACTCCTGCCGAGCTTCGAGAGATCCCGCTCCTCGAGGGCGCCAGCGACGCGGGTCTCGAGCGGATCGTCGCCACCGCCGGGGAGATGACCGGCGAGCCGGGACAGATCCTCGCGCTGCAGGGCGACCCCGGCTCGGGGATGTTCCTGATCCTCGAAGGGACCGTCTCCGTCGAGTGGCGCGGCGGCTCGGTCGAGCTCGGGCCGGGTGACTTTTTCGGAGAGCTGACCCTCCTCGCGCCGGGTGGCACGCGGATCGCGCGCGTTCGGGCGTCGAGCCACGTGAGATGCCTCGCGATCCCTCGTGCCGACGCGCTCGCGCTCGTCGAGTCCGAGCCCGCGGTCGCGCTCGCGATGCTGAAGGAGATCGCGCGCCGGTTCGCGAGCGCGCTGCCCGACGCCTAGCGCGCAACAAGCGCAACAAGGGGTCAGGCCCCGACTGTTGCGCAACAGGGGGTCAGGCCCCCGACTGTTGCGCCACCTCTACACACCTACACTCATCGGCGTGGCGAAGACCTCCGGAACCAAGCTGATCGCCGACAACCGCCGCGCGCGGCGCGACTATGAGCTGCTCGAGCGTGTCGAGGCCGGGATCGTGCTCACGGGCTCGGAGGTGAAGTCAGCCCGCGACGGCAAGGTCCAGCTCGGACAGGCATACGCGGATGTTCGGGAGCACGAGGCCTGGCTCATCGGCGCCTCGATCGCGGAGTACGTGCAGAGCGGCGGATTCGGCCACGTGCCGGATCGCGACCGCAAGCTCCTCCTCCACCGTGGCGAGATCGACTCCCTGTACGGGAAGGTGCGCGAGAAGGGACTCACGCTCGTTCCCACGCGCATGTACTTCAAGGACGGTCGCGTAAAGGTCGAGCTCGCGCTCGCCCGGGGACGCGAGCGTGCCGACAAGCGGCGCGTGATCGCGGAGAGGGACGCCCAGCGCCAGATCGAGCGCGCTTTGAAGCGCCGCCGCTAGGCTCGGTCCGTTCCGCCGATGGCCGTCCGCAGGAAGACGCGGCCCGGCTCGATGTGGTAGCCGTAGCGCGTATTGAGGCGGCGGATCGGCTCGTTTCGCTCCTCGTTCTGGGTCACGAGCCGCCCGTAACCCTGCGCCTTCGCCCAGGCGATCTGCGCCCGCTTCAGAGCGGCTGCGATGCCGCGCCCGCGCCAGGCGCGCTTGACGCCGATGAGATCGTGGAAGGCGTTGCCGGTCCACGTGTGCGGCAGCGAAAGCTTCCCGTAGCCGACGACTTCGTTCGCGGCCAGTGCCACGAATACGGCCTCCGGCCGGTCCGAAAGCCCCTGCATGTCGTGCGCAAGCCACGTCTCGAACGGCGAAAGATCCGTGTCCTCCTGGCCTGGAACGTCGGGCGCAGCCTCCACGTAGACCTCGTACAGCGCATGCTCGATCCCGGGACGCTCCGCCCAGGTCGTGATCTCGATTCCGGCGGGTGGATCGATAGAGGGCGCGTCGATCCGATCGAGGTCGAGCACCAGCCGTGAATTGCGCCCGATCTCGCGGAAGCCGCGCCGGTCGGCCCACGCGAGGCTGGCTCCGTCGTCCTCGTCGACCGCAGTGTGGACCGCGAGACATCCGCGCTCGCTGCTCCAACGCAGGAGCTCCTCGTACAACGCGGTGCCGATGCCGCGACTGCGTGCCTCGGGAAGCGTCCAGGCCTCCACGATCGCGGTCTGGGGAGGTAAGTGCCATCCGACGAGCCCGATCGCTGCGCCTGCATCTTCACCGTCCGCGACGGCGACGAGCCAGGCCATGTCCTCGGCCTGGCGCCTCCAGTCGACGAACTCTTCGACGGTCGTCGGGTCGTTGCGGCGCACGGCGTTGTGCACCAGGACGACGCGTTCCAGCTCGGCGACCTCGACGGGCACAACCTCGACCACCGAGCGAGTGTACGGCCATCTCCCGTGTGGCGGAAAGCTCGCAGCCGTATTAGTCTCGACCTCTAGTCGACGGGGAAAGGAGGGCCGATGCGACGAGTGGCGCTGATTGCCAATGGCGTACGCCACGAGCTCGGCGTCGAGCCGCGTGAGCTGCTGGTCTACGTACTCCGCGAGCGACTTGCGCTGACGGGCACCAACGTCGGTTGCGACACGTCGTCGTGCGGAGCTTGCACGGTGCTCGTGAACGGCGAGGCAGTGAAGTCCTGCACGATGCTCGGAGTCCAGGCCGACGGGATGGAGATCACGACGATCGAGGGCCTCGCTTCGAACGGCGAGCTCCACGCCGTCCAGCAGGCTTTTCACGACCACCACGCGCTCCAGTGCGGCTACTGCACGCCGGGGATGGTGCTCGCGGCGGTCAGCCTGATCGAGAGCGGTGAGGCGACCGACGAGGCCGCCATCCGCGAGGGGCTCGAAGGCAATCTCTGCCGCTGTACCGGGTACCACAACATCGTCGCGGCTGTGGCCGACGTGGCGGGGGTGGCGTGATGGCTGTGACCGAGACGACGGGAACGTTCGTCGGCACCTCCGTCAAGCGGAAGGAAGACGCCGGCCTGCTGCGAGGAAAGACCACGTTTGTCGACAATCTGACCTTGCCCGGCACCGTGTTCATGGCCGTGGTGCGCAGCCCGTATCCGCACGCCCGGATCAAGAGCGTGAACCTCGACGAGGTGCGTTCGGCCGAGGGTGTCATCGCCGCCTTCAGCGGCGCGGACCTCGCCGAGGACTGGAAGGGCTCGCTCCCGTGCGCCTGGCCGGTGACCGAGGACATCAAGATGCCGCCGCACTTCCCGCTCGCCGTCGACGAGGCGCGCTACCAGGGCGATGGGGTCGCCGTGGTCATCGCGGAGAGTCGAGCTCTGGCCAAGGACGCTGCGGAGCTCGTCGAGGTCGACTACGAACCACTCGAGTCCATCGCCGACGTCGAGAAGGCGCTCGAAGACGGCGCGCCGCTCGTCCACGACGATCTCGGCACGAACGAGTGCTACGTCTGGAAGCTCGACGCGGGCGACGTGCAGGCGGCCATCGACGCCGCCGACGTAGTCGTCACGCGACGCTACTTCCAGCCGCGACTGATCCCGAATGCGATCGAGCCGAGAGGCGTGCTCGCTCAGGTGGGCCCGACAGACGGGGTCACGTTGTGGTCGGCCACGCAGATCCCGCACATCCTCCGCCTCGCTCTGCAGCTCGTCCTCGGGATCCCCGAGGCGAAGATCCGCGTCATCGCCCCGGACGTCGGCGGCGGCTTCGGATCGAAGCTCAACGTGTATGCGGAGGAGGCGCTCGCGGTTGCGCTTGCGCGACGGCTCGGACGCCCCGTCAAGTGGACGGAGGAGCGTGCCGAGAACTACGTCGCGACCATCCACGGCCGCGATGTCGTGCACGAACTGACTTTCGCGGCGACGAAGGATGGAACGGTAACCGCCGTCAAGTCGGAGGCGAAGTGCGCGATGGGCGCGTACCTGCAGCTCGTCACGCCTGGGATTCCGTTGCTCGGCGCCTGGATCTACTCCGGGCCGTACGACATCCCGAACTACAGCGTCACCTTCACCGGCGTCTTCACACACACGACGCCTACCGACGCCTATCGCGGCGCAGGCCGGCCGGAGGCGACGTACGTCCTGGAGCGCACGATGGACGCACTCGCACGAGAGCTTGGGATGGATCCCGTGGAGCTCCGCCGCAAGAACCTGGTGACGGAGTTCCCGTACACGCTGGCCTCGGGCCTCACGATCGATGCGGGGGACTACGAGGGGTCGCTCGATCGCCTCCTCGAGCTGCTCGACCTGGACGCGATCCGAGAGGACCAGAAAGGCCGGCGCACGCGAGGGGATACGAAGCAGATCGGGGTCGGCTTCTCGACCTACAACGAGATGTGCGGCCTTGCTCCCTCGCGCATTCTCGGCGCGATCCGCTACGTGGCCGGAGGCTGGGACTCGGCGACGATCCGATTCCAGCCGCTCGGCTCGGTCCAGGTCGTGACGGGCACGTCGCCGCACGGACAGAGCCACGAGACGACCTGGGCGCAGATCGTCGCCGACCAGCTCGGGGTCGAGGTGGACGATGTCGAGGTCCTCCACGGAGACACCGCTGTGTCTCAGCAGGGTCTGGACACGTACGGAAGCCGATCGCTCGCTGTCGGTGGGGTCGCCCTCTACCACGCAAGCCAGAAGGTGATAGCGAAGGCGCAGAAAATCGTCGCGCACCAGCTCGAGGTCGCGGAGGACGACCTCGACTTCGCGAACGGCGCGTTCAGCGTGAAGGGCTCACCGGACCGATCGATGGGGATCAAGGACGCCGCCTTCGCCGCGTTCGCGGCGCACAACCTGCCGGACGGAATGGAGCCCGGCCTCGAAGAGACGGCCACCTACGACCCGGCCAACTTCTCCTGGCCGGGCGGCGCCCACGCAGCCGTCGTCGAGGTCGATACCGAGACGGGTGACACGCGTCTCCTTCGCTACGTCGCGGTCGACGACGTCGGGAATCCCGTGAACCCCCAGATCATCGACGGGCAGGTGCACGGCGGGGTCACGCAGGGAATCGCTGCCGCACTCTACGAGGAAGGTGCATACGACGAGGAGGGCAACCTCCTGACGACCACGATGACGACGTATCTCGTCCCTTCGGCAGCCGAGCTGCCCTCGTTCGAGACGGACCGAGTCGAGACGCGCGCAGACAACCCGCTCGGAGTGAAGGGCGTGGGGGAGACCGGCACGATCGCAGCCGCTCCGGCCGTGATCAACGCAATCGTCGACGCCCTCTCGCATCTCGGCGTCACCGACGTGCAGATGCCGGCAACACCCGAGCGAGTCTGGAGAGCGATCGAGGAGGTGAGGTCGTGATACCTGCAGTGTTCGAGTACGAGGTCGCCGAGAGCGCAGAGCACGCGATCGAGCTCCTCGGAAAGCGGGAGGACGCGAAGCTCATCGCCGGCGGGCATTCGCTCCTGCCCGCGATGAAGCTCCGTCTCGCGCGGCCGGGCACGCTCGTGGACGTCGGGCGCCTCGCCGACCTCTCGTACGTGCGCGAGGACGGCGATCGGATCGCAATCGGCGCGTTGACGCGCCACAAGGACGTCGCCGGCGCCGCCCTTCTGCAGGAGCACTGCGGGATCGTCGCGCACACGGCGGGGCAGGTCGGCGATCCCCAGGTGCGTCACCGCGGGACGATCGGCGGCTCGCTCGCCCACGGCGATCCTGCCTCCGATCTGCCGGCGGTGGTGCTCGCGCTCGACGGCGAGCTCGTCGCTCGGGGTTCGGGCGGCGACCGGACGATAGCCGCGCGGGAGTTCTTCACCGGCGTCTTCTCCACGGCGCTCGCGCCCGACGAGATGCTGGTGGAGGTTCGCGTTCCGAAGCTCGGCTCCTCGACCGGCTGGTCGTACACGAAGATGAGCCGCCGTGCGCAGGACTGGGCGACCGTCGCCGTCGCCGCGATCGTCGAGCGCTCGAACGGATCGATCGGGAAGGCCTCGATCGGGCTCACGAACATGGGCGCAACGCCCCTTCGTGCGACGGCGACGGAGGAGGCCATCGCGAGCGGCACGTCGGTCGACGAGGCGGCGACGATGGCCTCCGAAGGCACCGATCCGTCGTCCGATCACGCCGCGAGCGCGGTGTTCCGCGCGCACCTCGCGCGCGTGCTCACGCGGCGGGCGCTCGAGGAGGCGTTCGCCCGGTAGGGACGAGTTGGGGTCAGGTCTCTTCCGTTGCACAACGGCGCAACAGAGCGACCTGACCCCGGTGTTCTAGGCCAAGAGGTGGACCGGTGCCGGCACGAGCTCGAACGCCTTCGCCAGGATGTCGTCTTCCTTCACGCCCTCTTCCACGATGAGCCGGTGCCGGAGCACGTAGGGGGCGATCTCGCGAACGTCCTCGG
>DATFEK010000210.1:0-5730 GCA_035251305.1 Gaiellaceae bacterium
ACCCGTGGGGTCTGACGCCCGAGCCGGCCGGGTTCCGAGGGTCAGACCCGTGGGGTCTGACCCTCGAGTCACTGCCGGGCGACTGGACGGGGTCAGACCCTACGGGTCTGACCCCAAACTGCCCTTCGGTCGCCATCAGTACGCGCCGGCGTTGTCGATCTCGAAGTTGTAGAGCTGCCGCGCGGACCCGTAGCGCCTGAACTCCCCCGGATCGGCATCGATCCCGGCGGCATCGAGCAGACGTGCGACTTGCTCGACGTGCTCGTCACGCAGCTCCTTCTCCACGCAGTCCGCGCCGAGACCCGCTACCGACCCTCGAACGTACAGACGAGCCTCGTAGATCGAGTCGCCGAGCGCGTCACCCGCGTCACCGCAGACGACGAGACAGCCCGTCTGCGCCATGAACGCACTCATGTGGCCAACCGAGCCTCCGACGACGATGTCGATCCCCTTCATGGAGATCCCGCACCGCGACGAAGCATCGCCGTGAACGACGAGGAGGCCGCCGTGTCCGGTCGCGCCCGCGGACTGGCTCGCGTTCCCGTCGACTACTACACGTCCGGACATCATGTTCTCCGCAACGCCAGTGGAGGCGTTGCCGTGCACGTGCACCTGGGCGCGCTTGTTCATCCCCGCGCAGTAGTAGCCGACGTGTCCGTCGATCTCGACGTCGATCTCGGCGTCGAGCCCACATGCGAGCGCGTGAGCCCCGTTCGGGTTGAGGATGCGCCACGCGGTCGGCCCGCGCGCACTCGCGAGATCGTGGAGCCGCCGGTTGAGCTCGCGTAGCGGCGTCGAGGCGAGATCGACGACCTCGACCGCTGAGCGCTCGCGAGCGACGACGGCCACTGCCGTCACACCTTTTCCTTCTCCCAGACGTACACCACCTCGGGCTGTGGCTCCCACGCCTCGGCGTCCGCAGCGCCGGGAAGAACGGCGATCGCGCGCCACTCCGACGACATCGCCACCCAGTCGTCGGTCTCTGCCAGCACGGCGGGCTTGCACGCGATCGGGTCACGGAGAACGGCGAACCCGTCGGCCGTCCCGACGGCGAACGTATAGAAGCCGTCGAGGTCGGTGAGACAGCCGTCGAGCGCCTGCTCGAGCGTTGCACCCTCCCGCATCCGCCACGCGAGGTAGCCCGCAGCGACCTCGGTGTCGTTCTCGGTCT
Source organism: Gaiellaceae bacterium (assembly GCA_035251305.1). Lineage (GTDB taxonomy): Bacteria > Actinomycetota > Thermoleophilia > Gaiellales > Gaiellaceae > GMQP-bins7. Next base: position 1,172 of record DATFEK010000210.1, read on the forward strand.
GGAACTCGATGCCCTCGCGCCGCAGATTCTCGCGAAGCCGGTTGTGGTTCGAGAGCGAGCCGTTGTGGACGAGGCAGAGGTCGAGTCCCGTGGAGAAGGGATGCGAGCCCTCGGTCGTGACTCTGCTCTCCGTCGCCATGCGCGTGTGTCCGAGCGCGTGTGTCCCCTGGAAGTCCTCGAGCGCGAACGCGGCGGCGAACTGCTCCGGCGGTCCCGTCTCCTTGTAGATCTCGATCACCTCGCCCGCGCTCATGACCCGCAGGTCGGGGCGCCGGTCGCGGATCAGCGTCTGGGCCGCGTCGGCGTCGGTGTCCACGACGAAGACGGCATGGCTCGCCCGACTCCCCGGCTCGTCGCAGTCGCCGAACGCATCGCGGAGCTCGTCCCTGACCTCGGCCCACCGCTCGCGCGGGTTCGCAGAGTAGAGGGTCAGCTTGCTCCAGCCGCTCGGCGCGGGGTCGCGATAGACGGCGACGCCGGCCGAGTCAGGGCCGCGGCTCGACATCTGGACGAGCATCGCGCCCAGGTGCTCCCCGAGGCGCTCCTCCACCCCAGACGACTTGGCGAAGAGGCCTACGATCCCACACATTATGTTCAGAAGGTACACATGCCAAACGCTTCGAGAAGCGTTTGGTTAGCCGATCTTGACCCTAGCCATATGGAGGTTTCCTCCATATGGCCTAGAAGCGCGTGAGGTACTCGCGGAGCTCCCACGGCGTGACCTGCTCGTGGTACCGGTTCCACTCGTCGAGCTTCACCTTGATGAAGTAGTCGATGTAGTCCTCGTCTCTCGCTGCCCCGAGACCCGCACGGAGCACCTCGTCCTGTGCGAGCTCGACCGTCGCCATGAGCAGGTTCGATGGAAGCGTCTCGAGCCCGCGCGCGCGCAGCTCGTCGAACGGGATCGCGTAGAGGTTCTCCGAGTTCGGCTCACCGGCGTCGAGCTTCGACTCGATTCCGTCCAGTCCCGCAGCGAGCACGGCGGCAGCCGCGAGGTACGGGTTGCAGGAGCCGTCGATCGTGCGATCCTCGACCCGCCCCGGCCCCGGGATGCGGAGCATCTGCGTGCGGTTGTTGTAGCCGTACGAGATCCAGACCGGCGACCACGTCGCGCCGCTCGTCGTCGTGCCCACCTTGAGGCGCTTGTACGAGTTCACGGTAGGTGCGGTGAGCGCGCTCGTGGCGCGAGCGTGCCGCTTGAGGCCTCCGATGAAGTTGTAGGCGATCTCGGAGAGCCCAAGCCCACGGGGGTCCGACTCGTCGAGGAAGAGGTTCGTCTCCCCGTCCCAGAGCGACATGTGGAAGTGACAACCGTTGCCCGTCAGGGTGGAGAACGGCTTGGGCATGAAGGTCGCGATCATCCCCGCCTGTTCCGCGAGGGTGTGGACCATGTAGCGGAAGAAGATCGCCCGGTCGCACGAGACGAGCGCGTCGTCGTAGGTGAGGTTCTGCTCGAACTGCCCGTTCGCGTCCTCGTGGTCGTTCGCATAGTTCCCCCAGCCGAGGTCGTTGCAGTGCTTCGACACCGTCGTCAGGAAGTCGTACCGGCGGGTGAGCCCGGCTATGTCGTAGCAGGGCTTCTCGAGGGTGTCGTAGCGATCGGCGATCTCGATCGAGCCGTCGTCGAGCTGCCTCACGAGGAAGTACTCGAGCTCGAGCCCCATCTTGAGCTCGTATCCCTTCTCGCGCGCACGGGCGAGCATGCGCCGGAGGATCGTACGCGGACAGTACGGCCACTCCTCGCCTTCCACGGTGACGTCGCATGCGAAGCGCGCCAGGTTTCCCTGCCAGGGGACCGGCGTGTAGCTCGCGAGATCGGGGATCGCCGCGATATCGGGATCGCTCGGGACCTGGCCGATCTCGCCGGCGGCAAAGCCGGCGAAGCCGGCACCCTCCGCCAAGAGGCCGTCGAACGCGTCTCGCGATCCGACAGGCACGAGCTTGGCGCTCGGCCGCGCGTACATGTCGACGAACTGCGCGAACACGAACTCGATCCCGCGGTCTTGCATGTCCTTCCAGACCGAATCGGCGGTTGCCGTCCCACCCATGCCTGTACCTCCCTCTGACGTCGGGGCATACCCCTACCACCCTCGGGCACTCGAATGAAGGTGTGCGATCCACACCTTCTCGGCCGCTATGTGTGCGTTTTCACTGCTCCGAGGGCTTGCTGGAGCTTCACCATCTTCACTGCGATCTCGATGAGGAGCCAGTCGTCGCGCCGCAGGTCGAGGCCGGAGAGCTCGCCGATCCGGCGCAACCTCTGGCGAAGCGTGTTCGGATGGACGTAGAGCGCCTCCGAGGTCGCGCTGATGGAGCCGTGGCGGCGGAGGAACTCCTCGAGCGTGGCCACGAGCTGCGCCCCCCGCTGCGCGTCGTAGTCCGCGAGCTTGAACACGGCGTCGACCGTGGCGTCGCGCACGCCGCCGTCGACGGCGACTCGAAGGAGGTACTTGTACGCGCCGAGCTCCTCGTAGGCCAGGACGGCGGGCTTCCCCTTCAGCACGACCGAGCCCAGCAGAGCCTGCTGGGCCTCGGCGAAGCCGTCCGCGAACGCCGCCTCCCCCTCGCACACGCTCGAGACACCCACCGAGACCGGCTGCTCGAGTTCGCCGTGGACTCTGCGAAGTCGCTCGACAAAGGCGTCGCTCGAGTGAGTCGTAAGCTTGACCACGGCGCGGAGAGAATCCTCGCGACGATCGAAGAGCGACCCCGGGGCAACCGTGCGAAGACCCCTTTCGAGCGCCTCGCTCGCAGGCTCAGCGACGACGACCACATGCGGATGCCCGAGATTCACCCCGAGCCGCGTCGCCCGCCCTTCGAGGTCCCCGCGCGGCTGGCCGCCTGCGAGCTCCTCGAAGAAGTCCTTGATCAGGTTCTTCTCCGTGAGCTGCTCGATCACCTGGACCTTCTTGATTCCGACTGCGACCTGGCTCGCGACGGCCCGGCCGAGCTCGACGCGGTCACTGCCCTCCGCGACGAGCAGCCCTATGAGCTCGCCGCTCGCGACGAGCGGAATCGCGAGCCGCGCGCTCCGGCCTCCGCGGGCGAGCTCGGGGCCGAGCTCCGCGAGGCCGAGCGTCTGACGCGCGCTGCCCGGCTCGGGATCGCTTGCGCGGCGGTCGAGCTCTTCGCGCGTGGGATCGAGCAGGTAGACGTGGCAGGCTCGCGCGGCGAGAAGGGGGCGCGCATCGGCGACGACCGCTTGGAGGAGGTCGTCGAGCGCCTCTGCACGCGCGATCGCCTCGGCGAGCTCGGTCAGCTGCTCGAGCTCGGCGACGCGAACGCGCGTCTCCTCGTACAAGCGCGCGTTCTCGATGGCCCCAGCGAGGAGGGACGCCGACGTCACGAGGAAGTCGACCTCGTCGTCGGAGAACTCGCGTGGCGCCTCCGTGTGCGCGGTGATGACGCCGATCGCTTCACCCGACCGACCGATGACCGGGAGCGCCAGCAGCGACTGGAACCGCTCCTCTTCGAGCTCGGGGAAGTACTTCGTGCGCGGATCTGCGAGCGCGTTCTCGCGGATGAACGCCGGCTCGCCGCGCTCGGCGGCCCACCAGGCGAGGCCCTCGCCCCGCTCCATGACGACCTTTCCTGCCTGACGCTCGTACGGCGGCGACGCGGCACGCAGGACGAGTCGACTGCCGTCCTCCTCCAGGAGGTACGCGAAACATGCGTGCACGCCGCTCGCGTCCGACATGAGCCGGACCACCGCGCGGAGGACCTCCGTCAGCTCGAGCGACGAGGAGACGGTGGAGACGATCTCGTGCAGGAACTTCTCGCCGGTCTGCAGCGACATCCCGCGTGATCGTATGACGCCGGGGTCGTGCGAGTCCAGCGCGGGGGTCTCAGTGGCGCGCCACCGCGCCCACGTGACGTTTGTGCGTGCCGGTTTCGAGGATCTCCGCGATCTGCGCGACCGCGAATCGAAGCTCGTCGTCGGTCGTGAAGAAGTGCGGGCCGAGGCGGATCCCCGCGCCCGGCCGGAAGTCGCCGAGAATCCCGCGCTCCTCGAGCTCGGCGTAGACCGCCCCAGCGTCGGGAACGTCGAGCGTGACCGTGCCGCCGCGACGGGCCGGATGACGCGGGCTGCGCACCTCGAGCCCCGCCTCGTCGGCGAGATCGACGAGAAGCTGCGTCTGGCGTAGCGAGTTGTCGCGGATTCGGAGGACACCGACCGCTTCGACGAGGTCGTAGCCCGCGGTCCCCGCGTAGTGCGCCGCCGGGTTGGGCGTCCCGGTGAGAAAGCGAGCCGCTCCGGTCGCATATTCGAGCTCCTCCTCGAAGCCGAACGGCCGCGCATGCGCCTGCCACCCGATGTACGTCGGCTCGAGCCGCTCGGCGAGATCCGGACGCACGTAGAGCCAGCCGTTCCCGGGTCCCCCGCAGAGCCACTTCACCGAGCCGCCGACCGCGAAGTCGACGCGGAGCGCGGTGACGTCCAGCGGCACGATGCCGGCGGACTGGTAGCAGTCGAGGATCACGTGCGCGCCGACGTCGTGTGCTCGGCGAACGATCGCCCCGACGTCCTGGATCTCCGCCTCCTTGAAGAGAACGTGGCT
>DATFEK010000216.1:0-9444 GCA_035251305.1 Gaiellaceae bacterium
TCGCGCGTGGTGCCGAGCCGGCGGAGCGGGATCGCCTGAAGATCTGCCTCCGAGGGGCCGTCGGGATGGACCTCGCGGATCCGATCGGTGTCGATGCTCCCTGGCGCGATCGAGTTCACCGTTATCCCTTTCGGGCCGAGCTCGCGTGCAAGCGACTTCGCCCACCCGATGACCCCCGGTCGTATCGCGTTCGAGAGCACGAGGTTGTCGATGGGCTCCCGCACGGTCGTCGACGTGACGTTGACGATGCGGCCGGCCGGGCTCTTCTCGAGGTAGGGGAGGCAGAGCCCCGTCAGGCGGACCACGGAGACGAGCAGGAGCTGCGCAGCCGCCTCGATTTGCTCGGGCGTGAGCTCGGCCGCCGTTGCACGGGGCGGGCCGCCCGAGTTGTTGATGACGATGTCGACGCCGCCGAACTCTCGCGCCGCCCTCTCGACGAGCCGCTCGAGGTCGTTCGCCTGCGTCACGTCACCGACCACTGCGAGCCCGCCGAGCCGAGCGGCTTCGCGCTCGACGGCATCGTGACGACGAGCGAAAAGGACGACGTTCGCCCCTTCACCGGCCAGCGACTCGGCGATGCCCAGTCCGATCCCCGACGACGCGCCGCAGACGATGGCCGTACGGCCCTCGAGCCCGAGGTCCACGCTAGTGGTCTCTCCGGGAAGTCCGGTGCCCGTTCGCCGGCGAGAACCGAGCAGGCCTAGGACGCAGGGAGGCCGCATACCAAAAGGTATGTGGCCGACCGAGGACGACGGCATGCGATGCGTTCGCAGCCGCGCGAAGGGGTGGCGTACTTCCCGGAGCGATCACTACTTTCGCCTGAGGACGCCGACGACGTCCCGGACGGCCGCGGCAGAGGCGCGCAGCATTCTCTTCTCCTCGGGCGTGAGCCGCAGCTTCACGATGTCCTCGACACCGTCTGCTCCGAGCTTGGCCGGAACACCCATGTACAGGCCGTCGATCCCGTACTCGCCCTGCAGGTAGACCGTGCACGGGAGCACCCGTTTCTCGTCGAGGCAGATCGAGTCGACCATTTGAGCGGCCGCCGCACCGGGCGCGTACCACGCAGACGTACCGAGGAGGCTCACGAGCTCGCCGCCGCCGAAGCGCGTGCGGTCGACCAGCTTGCGAATTCGGCCCCTGGGCATGAGCTCGGAGAGCGGGACGCCTCCGACGTTGGTGGCGGACACCACGGGCACCATCTGGTCACCATGTCCACCGAGAACGACTGCGGTGACGTCCTTCACGGAGACGTCGAGCGCTTGTGAGATGAAGGCGGCGAAACGGGCGGTGTCGAGTATGCCCGCCATGCCGACGACCCGATTCCGCTTGAAGCGCGAGACCGCCCTCGCCACATGACACATCGCGTCGAGCGGGTTCGACACCACGACCAGGATCGCGTCGGGAGAGTGTCGGACGGCCTCCTTCGTCACCGCCGTGACGATCGCCTCGTTCGTCGTCACGAGGTCGTCGCGGCTCATGCCTGGCGAGCGGGGTTTTCCGGCGGTGATCACCACGACGTTCGAGCCTGCGGTCTCCGCGTAGCCGTTCGAGCCCGCGATGGTCGGCTCGTAGCCCAGCACCGAGGCCGCCTGGTTCAGGTCGAGCGCCTTGCCCTGCGGATAGTTGGGGATGATGTCGACGAGCACGACGTCGGCGTAGTCGCGGCGTGCGATCTCCTGCGCGCACGTCGCGCCGACGTTCCCTGCACCGACGACCGTCACTTTCTTCCGCATCGACTCTCGCTTTCCGTCGCTAACCAAGCTCGCCGCTCGAGGCGAGCTTGGCAATGATCGGGTCCGCGTACTCGGACGTCCCGACCGCAGTGGGGTCGTCGCGGGTCGGCTTCAGGTCGTACGTCACCCGCGTGCCCTCGGCGATCACGGTAGCGACAGCGCGTTCGAGTCGCTGTGCGGCCTGGCGCTCGCCGAGGTGCTCGAGCATCAGCTTCCCGGACAGGATCATCGCGGTCGGGTTCACCTTGTTCAGGCCCTTGTAGCGGGGCGCCGAGCCATGCGTGGCCTCGAAGACTGCTGCGCGCGCCCCGATGTTCGCCCCTGGAGCGACGCCGAGGCCGCCCACGAGCCCGGCGGTGACGTCCGAGACGATGTCCCCGTACAGGTTCGGCAGCACGAGTACGTCGAACTCCTCCGGGCGCTGGACGAGCTGCATGCAGAGTGCATCGACGAGCACCTCGCGGGAGGCGATCTCCGGATAGTCACGCGTGACCTCGCGGAAGACGGAGAGGAAGAGCCCGTCGGTGAACTTCATGATGTTCGCCTTCGTCACACACGCGACCTCGCGCCGATGGTTGGCGCGCGCGTAGTCGAACGCGAACCGGATGATGCGCTCGGAGGCGGCGGCGGTGATCGGCTTGACGGAGATTCCCGAGCCACTCGCGATCTGCTTCGGCTGGAGCGCGTTCAGCGAGGCGATGACCCCCTCGGCCGCGTCCGAGCCCGCTTCGTACTCGATGCCTGCGTAGAGATCCTCGGTGTTCTCGCGCACGACGACGATGTCGACGCTCTGATAGCGGGTGCGGACACCCGAGTACGTCTTGCAGGGCCGCAGACACGCAAACAGCTCGAGCTCGTGGCGAAGCGCGACGTTGACCGAGCGGAAGCCCGTGCCGATGGGGGTCGTGATCGGCCCCTTGAGCGCGACCCCGTTCTGCTTGACCGATTCGAGCGTCTCCTCTGGAAGCGGCGTCCCTGCCTCTTGCATGACGTCGACGCCGGCCTGACGGAGGTCCCAGTCGAGCGAGACGCCCGTCGCTTCGAGCACGCGACGCGTCGCCTCGGTGAGCTCGGGGCCGGTCCCGTCTCCGGGGATGAGCGTGACGCGGTGGCCCATGAGCGCGGCCGATCGTACCTGCACCTGCTTCTCCCGCAGATCGAGATTCGCGCGCGCGAATCTCGATCGCGGAATCCCTGAAGGCGCCCGCTTCGCGGTCGCGGTCGTCGTGGCGACTCGACGGCGCCTATGGAATCCCGGTCAGGTAGCGTCCGTGCAGATGGCCGAGACGACCGACTTCAAGCCGGGGCTCGAAGGCGTCGTCGCGGTCGAGACCGAGATCGCCGAGCCCGATCGCGAGGGCGGCGCCCTGCGCTACCGCGGCGTCGACATCGAGGAGCTCGTCGGGCAGGTCCCGTACGAGAAGGTCTGGGGCCTGCTCGTCGACGAGAGCCTCGACCCCGGTATGCCCGAGCCCGAGCCGTACGAGCCGGCGGGTCTCACGGGGAACGCCCCCTCCGATGCCCAGTCCGGGATCGCGCGCCTGTCGGGCGTCTGGGACCTCGGCAAGCTGAGCCAGATCTCCGACGAGCAGGCCCGGGACGATCTCGCCAGGCTCTCCGCGCAGGTCATGGCGATCGTGGCGCGTTCGGCGCGTGTCGCCGACGGCCATGACGACTCAGTGCCCGACGAGGTCGTCGCCAAGGGCAAGACCGCAGCGGAGAAGTTCCTCCTTCGCTGGCGTGGGGCCGCTGATCCTGCGCACGTCACGGCCATCGACACGTACTGGATCTGTACGGCCGAGCACGGCCTCAACGCCTCGACGTTCACGGCGAGAATCGCAGCCTCGACGGGAGCGGATGCCGGCGCAGCCATGTCGGCGGCGGTGGGAACGCTGTCCGGGCCGTTGCACGGCGGCGCTCCCGCGCACGTCATCCCGATGATCGACGAGGTCGCCGAAATGGGCGACGCAGAGCGCTATGTCGGCGAGCTCCTCCGACGTGGAGATCGGATCATGGGCTTCGGGCACCGCGTCTATCGCGCCGAGGATCCACGTGCACGGCTTCTGTCGCGCACCGCGGAGGAGCTCGGATCTCCTCGGGTCGAGTCGGCCAAGGCTCTCGAAGAGGCTGCGCTCGCGGCGCTGCAGGAGCGGCATCCCGAGCGGGTGCTGGCGACGAACGTCGAGTACTGGGCAGCCGTGGTTCTAGACGTGGCCGCGATTCCGGCGAAGCTGACGCCCGCGATGTTCGCGTGCGCCCGCGTCGCGGGCTGGTCCGCGCACATCCTCGAGCAGAAGCGCGTCGCCCGGCTCATTCGACCGTCTGCTCGGTATACCGGTCCAGGTCCGCGCTCCCTCGTCTCGCTCGCATGACGCTCGCCGAGGCGGCGGCTCACGCTGACGCCCTCGCCCAGGACGGCGACGAGCGAGCTCTGGCAGTCCTTCGGACGCAGTGGGACGAGGAAATCGAGGCGGGTGCTCGAGACGCCGACTACCGCGTTCGTGCGCAGGCCTACCGAGCAATCGCACAGTTTCGGTTCCGACAGAAGCTCGAGCTCCTGCGGCGCGGTCTCGAAGACGAGAGCCCGGCGGCGCGGGGCTCGGCACTCATCGCGTTGGAAGGTCTCTCGCGGAGCCACCCCGGTGACGTGAACGCGTTTCGCGCGCAACTGCACGAGCTCGCGGCGCGCGACCCGAACGCCGCCGTGCGGCGACTCGCGGTGATCTGTCTCAAGAACGGGACACCGCAGCGCGACACGATTCAGCTTCTCGAGGGAATCACGGAGTCGGAAGACACCGATCCCGAGCTGCGCAAGACCGCCCGCGTCGTGCACGCTGCGCTGAAGAGGAAGGCGGTCAGTCGATGAGCGGGGTCAGACCCGACGGGTCTGACCCCGACCACGCACCGCAGGGGGTCAGACCCCACGGGTCTGATCCCGACTCCGCACCGCAGGGGGTCAGAGCCCACGGGTCTGACCCCGACTCCGCACCGCAGGGGGTCAGACCCCACGGGTCTGACCCCACCCCGCTCGTCGCCGTGATCATGGGCTCGCGCTCCGATTGGGAGACGATGGAGCATGCGCCGGCGACGCTCGCGAGGCTGGAGATCCCACACGAGGTGCGCGTTCTCTCCGCCCACCGCACTCCCGGTGCTCTCGAGGAGTACGTCGCCGACGTCGAGGCTCGCGGCGCGCAGGTGTTCATCGCGGCGGCGGGAGGCGCGGCGCACCTCGCGGGGGTCGTAGCGTCGAAGACGCGGCGCCCGGTGCTCGGCGTCCCCATGGGAACGCAACTCGGAGGTCTCGACTCGCTGCTCTCGACGGTCCAGATGCCGGCCGGGATTCCGGTTGCGACCCTCGCCGTCGGACGCGCCGGTGCGGTCAACGCTGCGCTCCTGGCCGCGGCGATCCTCGCGCTCGCCGATCCGGGCCTCGACGCACGTCTTCGTCGCTATCGCAAGGAGCAGTCACAGGCCGTGCTGGACGTCGGCGACCCGAGCGCCTGAAACTCGTCTAGGCCGACGCGATGAGCGCGAGCACCTCGTCGCCGTAGCGGTCGATCTTGACCGGGCCGAAGCCCTTGACGGCTGCCAGGTCGGCGTGGGTCTGCGGCTTCGTCGCGGCGAGCTCGCGCACGGTCGTATCGTGGAGAACCACGTAGGCGGGCACGCCGTCCGCGTTCGAGCGCCGCTGACGCCATCCGCGCAAGCGCTCCACGAGGTCCTCGTCGGCGTTCGCAGCGACGGCCGCCGTTCGGATGTCGGGAGGGGTGACGGCCGGGTCGACCTGAAGCACGCGGTAGCCGTCCGTCGTCGTCTCGACGAGGGCACCGACACTCTCGAGCAGCCGAACCCAGCGCCGGACGTCCGCTTCCGAGGCCGCGGCGAGCATGCCGTAGGCGAGCGAGCGGCGGGCTGACGGCGGCGCCGTCGGCGAGCCGCGGAGCGTGGCGACGAGACTACGGCGGCCGAGTGGCCAGCGAAGTCCCGCGACCGCCTCCACGATCGCCGACCCGGCATCACCCGGTAGCGCAGGCGCTTTCGCGACGGACGGCGCCGCTTTCGGGCGCGGCGAGCAGATGTCGCAAGAGCCGCACGGAGGGACGAAGGCCTCCCCGAAGTGCTCCGTGATCTGAGCATGCCGGCATCTTCGAGACTCCGCGAACTCGACGATTCGCTCCGCACGGGTCGACGCCACGAGTCGCGCCCGCTCGAGCAGAGCTTCCACTCGCTCGGCGGCGTCGTCGGGCGCTGGGAGCACGTCGATCTGCATACGGCGGCCGCGGTCGAATCCGCGCCGCACGAGGCCCGCCTGCTCGAGCATCCCCACGAGAACCCGGGGGTCCCGGGCCGGGACGATCGTCGCGAGCTGTTCCGGATCGACCGGCCCGGACGCGTCGCGCAGCACTCGGTAGATCGCGCGCAGGTCCGAGGCCGGCGGCACGTCGGAGAGAGCGAACCGACGGAGGGAGCCGGCGTCCGCAGTGCTGGCGAGCAGGAGCGTGTCGCTCGGTTCGCCGTCACGGCCCGCGCGCCCGACCATCTGCGTGTACTCCTCCAGCGACGACGGGTAGTTGACGAGGCATACCAAGCGCACGTCCGGCTTGTCGATGCCCATCCCGAAGGCCGTCGTGGCGACGACCGTCTGGGCACGGCCGGAGACGAACGCATCCTGAACTCGCGTGCGCTCCGCGGGCTCGAGACCAGCGTGGTAGTGCTCGGCGCGGAAGCCGTACCCACGCAGCGTTCGCGCGAGCTCCTCGGTCGACCGTCGCGAACGCGCGTAGACGATCGCAGAACCGCATCCGAGCGTCTGGAGACGATCGACGACGGACCGCACGCGGTCATCGGCGTTCGCCACCTCCTCGACCTCGTACCGGAGGTTCGGCCGTACCACCGTCGTGGAGACGACCTCCGGCTCACGGCCGAGCGCGTCCCCGATCTCGCGGGCGGTCCCGGGCGTGGCCGTCGCGGTCATCCCGAGAAGCGTGGGTTCCCCGAGCTCCGCGAGTGCGTGACGAATGAACAGGTAGTCGGGGCGGAAGTCGTGTCCCCACATGCTCACGCAGTGCGCCTCGTCGACGACCACGAGGCCGATTCCCACGGCGCGGAGCAGGTCGACGAAGCCGCGCTGTCGCAAGCGTTCGGGAGCCGCGTAGACGAGGCGCTTGTGTCCGGCCGAGGCCGCCGCGAGACGGTCCGCAGTCTCCTCTGACGTGAGCGACGAGTTCACGAACGTCGCCGCAGGCGCAACTCGCGCAGGAAGCTTGTCGACCTGGTCCTTCATCAGGGCGATCAGCGGTGAGAGGACCAATGTCGTGTCCGGCCGCAGCATCCCGGCCAGCTGGTACGTCAGCGATTTCCCCGAGCCCGTCGGCATGAGAGCGAGCGTGTCGCGGCCGTCGAGGGCCGCACGCGTCACTTCCTCCTGACCGGGGCGGAATGCGCCGAAGCCGAAGAGCTCGTGGAGGGGTGTCGTCAGCTCCGTCAGGCGGGCGAGTATAGGGACCGCGTCGAACGACTCCGCGTCCCGGCGCTGATTGTTTACACCGGCGTATCGGAGTGGGGAGACTTGCGGCGCGCGTGCGGGTGCGCCTGGAAGTAGACGTCGCGGCGCCGACGGTCAGAGACGTGCGTGTAGCGCTCCGTCGTCCCGAGGTCGGCGTGGCCCAGCATCTCCTGCACGGAGCGGAGATCGGCGCCGCCCTCCAGGAGATGGGTCGCGAAGGAGTGGCGGAGGAGATGGGGGTGCACGCGCCCTGGCTCGAGACCGGCTCGATCCGCGAGCTTGCGGAGGATCAGGAATGCGCCGGCGCGCGTCAGCGGACCGCCCCGGGCGTTGAGGAAGAGCTCGGGCCGATATCTGCGGTCGAGGTGCGGACGCCCGAGCGCGAGGTATCGCCGCACCGACTCCGCGGCCGGCCGTCCGAGAGGGACCAGGCGCTCCTTGTCTCCCTTGCCGAGGACGCGGACCACTCGCTCGTCGAGGGCGACGCTGCTCTTCTCGAGTCCGACCGCCTCGGACACGCGCAGGCCGGCTCCGTAGAGGAGCTCTACGAGCGCACGGTCGCGTAGGGATCGTGGGCTCGAGCCGGTCGCTGCGTCGATCAGGCGCTCGGCTTCGGACGGGGAAAGAGGCCGCGGAAGCGTGCGCGCTAGCCGTGGTAGCTGAAGCGAGGCAGCGGGATTCTCGGCTCTGGCGCCGATAAGGACGAGGTGACGGAGATACGAGCGAATGGCGGAGACGCGGCGCGCCACGGTCGAAGGCGCGAGCCCGTCGGCGCGCATCGACGCGAGCCAGCGCTCGAGCTCCTCGATCGAGGTGTCGCCTATGGTGCCGCCGTGGAACGTGGCGAAAGCGGACAGGTCGCGCCGATACGCATCGACGGTCCGCGGCGAACGTCGGGCTGCGAGGAGCAGCAGGAAGCGCTCGACGTCGGGGTCGGATCGAGGCACGGCGCTGCCCCGGATTCGGCGGCTGGGCGCGGGCTCCTCTGCGCAGCAGCCTCGCTGGTCGTAGCGATCGTCGCGTCCGGGATGCTCCCTGAGCGCGGGCACGCATCCCAGCTCATCGCCCGGAATACGTCGACGGAGCGGCTCGAGGTCTCGAGCCGGGGGCAGGCTCTGCTCTCGTATCACGCTCAGGGCCGACTACGGCGCGTCCTCGCCTGGGGTGCCCTGAACGCGCGGCGCCCGACCGCACTCGGGACGCAGACGGAGTTCCGGGTCGACTACACGGGAGGCTGGGTGACGTCCGGCAAGCCTGTGTGGAAGTCCCTGCGAGACGCATGCGGCCCGTACAGGGGCCCGGCTTTGCCGTGGCTCGTGGCCGCATGTACGGCACGGGACGGCTCGCACTGGGCGATCCAGCGGTGGCAGAGGCACCAGGCCAACTTCGGCATTCCGCCCTGGAAGCCCGGCCACGGGGCGTGGGAGCTCCGCCTCTCGCACTGGCGCGGGCCTCCCGCGAAACTCGAGGTCTGGCTCGACTGGAGCTACGGCGGTCGCTGGCACCACCTCTTCGGACGGCTCACGTATCGCGGGCGTCCCGTGCACGGCTTCTCGACCACTCCTACGGGCGATCCGCTCGATCGCTACGGCCGGGTGCTCTACCTCGACACGCTCGACTCGGCTTACGGGCCAGGCTGGCGGCGCGAGAACGGCTTCGTCTCGCGAAACCCCGACGGCACGTTCTGCTACGGCTTCGTTCCGCACACGACCCATGCCGGAGAGTCGCGGCCGCCAGGTCACGGTCGGCGCTACCGCGTTGCCGTGAGCGGCCCGGGGGTCACTCCGGACGTCGTCTGGGAGGGGCCGGGGCTACACGACTTCGATCCGGCGAGCGAAACCGATCGCGCGCACGAGGCGCAGATGAACGAGTTGCAGCGAGCGCTCGCCACCGGCTCCAAGCCCTGCCATGTCTGAGGAGCAGGCTACGTTTGCCGAGCTAGCCGGGGAGCAAGCCGTCGCGATATCGCATCGGCTGCGACGGCGGGAACCGCGCATCCGCGACCTCGCTGTCCTGCGTGTCCTCGGAAGAGCTCGCGTTGTACCGCTCCCAGTTGAACCACTCGAGCGAGAGGACGCTCGCCCATGCGGCCGTCGTGTCCCGTGTGCTAGCGGTCGAACGTCGGACGCCTTGGGCTCTGACGCCTGTGCGCGCCCTTACGGTCACGGGCCTTGACTGGCTCGTCCCCGACGATCAGTGTCG
>DATFEK010000007.1:0-11784 GCA_035251305.1 Gaiellaceae bacterium
CCTCAAGGAAAGCTTCGAGCGCATAACCCAGCTCTACGAGGCCGGCGCGGAGATCACAGGAGTCCCGGCGGGCTTCAGGGAGCTCGACCTTCTCACATCCGGCTTCCAGCCGGGGAACCTCGTGATCCTCGCCGCCCGACCGTCGATGGGGAAGTCGGCGCTTGGCCTCTGCATGGCCGCCAACCTCGGCGTTCGTCACGAGACGCCGGTCGCCCTCTTCACGCTGGAGATGTCCAAGTCCGAGGTGACCCAGCGGATGATGTGCAGCGAGGCGAAGGTCGAGTCGCAGCGGCTGCGTACGGGCCGCCTCGCCCCTGACGACTGGCCGCGGCTGACGACGGCTTGCGACCGGCTGATGAAGGCGCCGATCTACGTCGACGACTCGGGCTCGACGACGATCATGGAGCTGCGCTCGAAGGCCCGTCGGCTCAAGTCCAGGGAGCCCAACCTGGGCCTGGTCGTCGTCGACTACCTCCAGCTCATGACGTCGGGCGCGAGCGCGGAGAACCGCGTGCAGGAGGTCTCGCAGATCTCGCGCGCGCTCAAGGTGCTCGCGCGTGAGCTCGACGTCCCGATCCTCGCGATGTCACAGCTCTCACGCGCCGTCGAGCAGCGCCACGACAAGCGGCCGCTCCTCTCCGATCTACGCGAGAGCGGGTCGCTCGAGCAGGATTCCGATCTCGTCTTCTTCGTCTACCGCGACGAGTACTACCTCGGCGAGGAGTCCGACCAACAGGGGATCGCGGAAGTCATCCTCGCGAAGCATCGCAACGGCCCGACCGGCACGGTCAAGCTCTCGTTCCTTCGGCGCTACGCGAAGTTCGCCGATCTGGCGGCGGCGTAAGGCCGCTCGCTGCCGGCAGTGCTCGCCGCTCTTGCGGCGGCAGGTTGCTGCCGCGGCCCGAGAACCTGCGACGAGCGCGTAGATCGCCAAAGGCTCCCTGAGCCGTCCAGACGACTGTCCGCATCAGTCACGGGAGAGCCGGCTTCCTAGCCTCGATGGGTCGGGCCGTCCGTCCGAGCCGGACGGGAGACTCGGCGCGTGCCGATCGCGGTCGAGTTCCCGCCGACCTCGGCGGAGTGGACGTTCTTCGTCGCGTCCGCGGTCATCCTGCTCGGCCCGCTTCTCGTCGAGCGGATCGGCCTGCCCGGCATCGTCGGCGTGATCCTGGGCGGGCTGCTCGTGGGGCCGTACGTGCTCGGGTGGGTCGAGCGCGAAGGCGTCGTCGAGTCCCTCGGCGATCTCGGGATTCTCGTCCTCATGTTCCTCGCGGGACTCGAGCTCGACCTCGACGAGTTCGCCGCCAACCGCCGAGCTGCGCTGACCTTCGGCGCGTTCACATTCACGTTGCCGTTCGTCCTCGGCATCGCGCTCATTCTCCCCTTCGGCTACGGCGCCGCGACGGCGATGCTCTTCGGGTCCCTCTGGGCATCGCATACTCTCGTCGCGTACCCGATCGTCCAGGAGCACGGGCTCTTACGCGATCGCGCCGTCGGCGTTGCGGGCGGCGGAACGGTCATGACCGACACGCTTGCGCTCTCGGTTCTCGCGGTCGTCGCCGGATCGGTCGCGAGCGACGCCAGGCCCGCAGTTCTCCTGATCGAGGTTGCCGTCGGTCTGGCGATCCTCGCGCTCGTCTGTGCGTTCCTGCTCCCCCGGGCCACGCGCTGGGTCTTCGCCGGCGTGGGGCAGCACCGTGGCGCCCGTTTCCTCTTCATACTCGTTGCCCTCACCGCGGCCGCGTTGGTGGCCGATCGCGCGGGGATCGAGGGCATCGTCGGTGCATTCTTCGCGGGGCTCGCGCTCAATCGTCTCGTCCCGGCGCGAAGTCGGCTCATGGAGCAGATCGAGTTCGTCGGCGGTGTGCTGCTCATACCGTTCTTCCTTCTGTCGACGGGCATGCTGATCGATCCGGAGGCGTTCACCGAGCGTCGTGTCCTCGCGATCGCGGCGCTCTCGCTTGCGGTCGTCTTCGTCGGGAAGGCGGCTGCCGCCCATCTTTCGGGACGTGTGCTCGGGCTCTCCCGGCCACAGGTGCGACTTCTGCTCGGACTCTCACTGGCCCAGGCTGCTGCGACGCTTGCCGCGGTGACGATCGGGGTCGAGATCGGCCTGTTCGACACCGATCTCCTCAACGCGACGCTCGTGGTGGTGCTCGTCACGGTGCTCGTCTCCAGCCTGGTGACCCGGAGTGCCGCCCGCAGGATCGAGCCGCCGCCCGTGCAGGGCGAGCGCCTCGCCGAGAACGTCTTCGTTCCCGTCGATGTCGTCGACGATCCGCTCGTCGTCCGGCTCGCTGCTCGGCTGGCGATGGCCAAGGGGGGCAACGTGCTCGTCGGCGCCGTCGCGGCTGCACCCGGAAGTCAGCTCGATGCCGCACGCGCGAGGGCGCGTGCGGCGGAAGGCGCCGCGTCCGCTGTCGGCGCCGAGGTGTCCTCGGTCGTGCGCGTCGACACATCCGCGGCGACTGCTCTGGCGGCGATCGCCGCGGAGCACGAGGCGACGCTCATCGTCACCGGCTGGCGCAAGGCTGCCGCCGCCGCTGATGTGCTGCTCGGCGGGCAGGACGTCGATCTCGTCGCGCTCGCCGATGTCCCCGTCCTCGCTGTCCTGACTGCACGCGACGACTATCGCCGTGTCGTGCTCGCGCTCGACGAGAACGATCTCGACGTACGGCGCGCTGCTGAGCGCGACCTCGCGACAGCAATAGCGGGCGTCGCCGCGGCAGGAGTGCGCGGACGCGTGTTGGTAGTCGCCCCCGTGGCCGAGTCCGCTCGGGAAGTCGCGGGACTCCTGGGCGACGACGCAGAAATCGTGGTCGACCCTCGCTCCCGGCGAGAGGCCGTGGCCGACGTCGCCCGGGAGGACGACCTCGTCCTCATCCCGGCCCGGACCGGGGGATCGCCTCTGCACCGAGACGCAGTCGTCCTCGCTTCGCTCCGCGTCGGCTGCTCGGTCGCGGTGGCGACGAGGCCTCACGCAACGGCCGGCCTCGTGACGGGGACACCGATCCTCGTCGGCAGCCGAGCCGGCTAGCGCAGCGCCGCGGGAGGCCGCTGCAGCTGTCTAGGCTTCGAATGTGGTCGAGGTAGCGGTCACTCGCCCGCCCGAGAGCCGACGCGTCCTCGCCGGATACTTCACGCTCGCCGGCCTGTACACCCTCTCGGCCGCCTCGATCTGGGGCGTCAACACGCTCTTCCTGCTCGACGCCGGCCTCAGCTTCTTCGAGGTGTTCGTCGCGAACGCGGCGTTCTCCGCCGGGATGGTGATCTTCGAGATCCCGACAGGGGTGATTGCCGACACGCTCGGACGCCGAGTGTCCTTCCTGCTCTCCGTGGCGGTACTCGGCGCGACGACGCTCATGTACGTCGGACTGGCGCAGGTCGAGGCGGGGGTGGTCGCGTATGCAGCCGTCTCCGTGGGAATGGGCCTGGGCTTCACGTTCTACTCGGGCGCGATGGAGGCGTGGCTCGTCGACGCCCTCGCCGCGACCGGGTATCGCGGCGTTCTCGACCGTGTGTTCGCGCGCGGACAACAGGTCACGGGCATAGCGATGCTCGTCGGCACCATCGGCGGAGGGTTGCTGGGGCAGGTCGACCTCGCGCTTCCGTACCTCGTACGCTCGGCGCTCCTCGCCGCCGTCTTCGTCGTCGCGTTCGTAACGATGCACGATCTCGGCTTCACGCCGAGAAAGGTGACCGCAGCCGAGCTGCCCGGCGAGGTCGCGAGGAACGCGCGCGCCGGCGTGAGGTTCGGCTGGGGTCAGCGCCCGCTTCGCCTGCTCATGCTCGCGTCGCTGGTGCAGGGTGGATTCCTCATGTGGGCGTTCTACGCTTCACAGCCGTACCTGCTCGAGCTCCTGGAGAGCGACGCCGTCTGGATCGCGGGCCTGGTCACGGCCGCGGTTGCGATGTCGACGATCGCCGGAAACCAGGTCGTCGATTTCGCGTCGCGCTACTGCGGTCGCCGCACGACGCTGCTGCTGGCGGCTGCCGCAGTCGAATCGACCGCTGCGGTCGTGCTCGGGCTCACGGCCACGTTCTGGGTGGCGCTGGTAGCGCTGCTCCTCGTCGCCGCGTCCGTGGGGGTCACGAGCCCGGTGCGGTCGGCCTATCTGCACCAGATCGTTCCGACGGAACAGCGCGCGACGGTGGTCTCGTTCGACTCGATGGTCTCGAACGCCGGCGGGGTCGGCGGACAGATCGGGCTCGGTGCTATCGGCGAGGCGCGCTCGGTGGGTGCCGCATTCGTCGCCGGTGGAGTGGTCACGGCGGCGGCGTTGCCGCTCCTGGCCAGGTTGCGCGGACTGGGTGGACCGGCCGACACCATCATCGGCGAGCGGGCAGGAGCCAAGTGTGCGTGCGCCGCCTGCGGGATACCGGCCGTGTCAGCGGTCGAAACTGCCGCGGTCGACGAGCCCGAGCTTGCGGTCGCCTAGCGATGGAGGCGGGGGCCTTCACCGGTTGATGCTGGGGGAACCTCCCGGTTCCCCCAGACCCCCTCCCGCCCGCTTCGCGGACATGCGCTGCGCGCCTCATGCAAGACTGGCGCGCGTGCCCGCGACTGTCATCGTCGGAGCGCAGTGGGGTGACGAGGGCAAGGGGAAGATCGTCGACCTGCTGGCCCAGGAGGCGGATCTCGTCTGTCGCTATCAGGGCGGCCCGAACGCGGGCCACACCGTCGTCGTCGCGGACGAGACGTACAGGATCCGCCAGATCCCGACCGGGATCATCGGCGGGAAGAGGAGCGCGATCGGAGCGGGGTGCGTCGTCGATCCGGCGGTTCTCGTCTCCGAGCTCGACGAGCTCGAGGCGCGCGGGCACGAGACGGAGGGGCTTCTCTTCGTCTCGGGGAACGCGCACCTCATCATGCCGTGGCACGTCGCGTTGGACGGCGCGGGCGAGCGCAGGCTCGGTCGATTGCAGATCGGCACCACGCGGCGAGGAATCGGACCTGCCTATGCTGACAAGGCGACCAGGATCGGGATCCGCGTCCAGGATCTCCTCGACCCCAAGATCCTGAGGCAGAAGCTCGAGCTGGCCGGTGCCGAGAAGAACGTGTGGCTCGAGCACGTCTACCACCTTCCACCGTTCGAGATCGAGGAGATCGTCGAGACGCATCTCGCCTTCGCCGAGCGGCTCGCCCAGTACGTCGCGGACACGTCGCTCCTGGTCGATCGGTCGCTGCGGGCGGGCGAACGGGTCCTGTTCGAGGGCGCGCAGGGCACGCTTCTCGATCTCGACCACGGAACGTATCCGTTCGTCACCTCCTCGAGCCCGATCGCCGCCGGCGCTGCCGTGAGCTTCGGGTTCGGCCCGAATCGCATCGATGAGGTTCTCGGAGTCTCGAAGGCATACGTGACTCGCGTGGGCGAGGGGCCGTTTCCGAGCGAGATCGAAGGTCCCGAGCACGATCGCGTGCAGTTCCTGGGTCACGAGTTCGGAACCGTCACCGGCCGTGAGCGGCGCTGCGGCTGGTTGGATCTCGTGGCCTTGCGGTTCGCCGTGCGCGTGAACGGGATCACGTCTCTTGCTCTCACGAAGCTCGACGTGTTGTCAGAGTTCGCCGAGATTCCCGTCTGCGTCCGCTACCGGCTCCAGGATGGGAGCGAGACGGACGAGTTCCCTGCGCACCAGAGCGACTTCCACCACTGCCGTCCCGTCTTCGAGAGGCTGCGGGGGTGGGAGACGCATATCGACGACGAGCTGCCGGGCGCTGCGCAGGCGTATGTCGCGTTCGTCGAGCGCGAGCTCGGAGTCGTGGTGACGCTCGTCGGCACGGGCGCCGCCCGCGAGCGCGTGCTCGCGCTCCGGTGAGACCGAGCGCTATTCGGTGCGGCGCATGTAGTACTCGGTGAATTCCGTGCAGCGGCCGTCGGCGTCGAAGCGGCACAGGAAGACGTTGTAGTACTCGCGCTCGACCGTCACACCGTCTGGGCCGAGGTACCTGGAGACGCCGACGGCGACCGCGTCGTCTCCGTCGATCGCCAATGGCCGATACTCCGCCGTCCAGGCGTCGGGTGGGTCACGATCTGCGAGCCAGCTCGCGACGATCTGGTCCCGCCCGCTCACGGTCTCGTCGGCGTCGTCCCAGGGGTGGTACCGGTAGCGCGCGTCCTCGCTGAACAGGTCGCCGATCGCCTCCTCGTCGTACGTCCTCCAGGCGTCGACGTAGCGCGCGAGCCAGTCTCCGAATGCGAGCCGATCCATCGCGGGCAGCTTACGTCGCCGAGGCATGCGAAAGCACCCCGCTGCGCTGCCTGTGATCGCTCCCGCTCCGTTACTAGACTCACGCGGTGCGTGTACTCCTCGTCGGCTCGGGCGGCCGTGAGCACGCGCTTGCGTGGAAGCTCGCGCAGTCGCCAAATTTGACCGAGCTGCACGCCGCACCCGGAAACCCCGGAATCGCGCGTCTCGCCGACTGTCATCCGATCAGTGCTGGCGACGGCGAGGGTCTGCTCGCGCTCGCAGGATCGCTGGACATCGATCTCGTCGTCGTGGGCCCGGAGGCGCCGCTCGTCAGTGGGCTCGCGGACGTGCTGCGTCGCGTCGGGATCCCGGTATTCGGGCCGAGCAAGGCCGCTGCGGCCATCGAGGGCTCGAAGTCCTTCGCCAAGGATGTGCTGGTGGCTGCAGGCGTGCCGACCGCGAGAGCGCTGCCGATCGCACGGCCGCCGTGTGTCGTGAAGGCCGACGGTCTCGCAGCCGGGAAGGGTGTCCACGTGTGTCGGACCCAGGCCGAGCTCGACGATGCGCTCCGTGCAGTCAGCGCGCTCGAGCACAGGATTCTCTTCGAGGAGTTCCTCGAGGGAGCCGAGGTGTCGCTGTTCGCAATCTGCGACGGTCGCAACGCGCTGCCGCTCGTCCCCGCGCAGGACTTCAAGCGAGCGTTCGACGGCGACGAGGGGCCGAACACGGGTGGGATGGGTGCCTACGCGCCCGTTCCAGGGTTGACGCCCGCAGACGTCGACGAGCTCGTCTCCATGGTTCATCGTCCGGTGCTCGGCGAGCTCGAGCGGCGAGGGAGCCCGTTCGTCGGGTTGCTCTACGCGGGCATCATGCTCACCGCGAACGGCCCGCGGGTTCTCGAGTTCAACTGCCGGTTCGGCGATCCCGAGGCACAAGCGGTTCTCCCGCTGCTGGAAGGGGACCTGCTCGAGGCGCTCGCCTCCGCGTCCACTGGGGAGCTGGACGGAGTCACGATCGAGGCGTCCGACTCGGCGTCCGCGGTCACGGTCGTCATGGCTGCGGACGAGTACCCGGCGAAGGGCGATCGCGGCACGGAGATCAAGGGCGTCGAGGAGGCTGAGGCCGCCGGAGCTCTGGTCTTCCATGCGGGAACTGCGCTTCACGGCGATCGGCTCGTGACCAACGGTGGCCGGATCCTCGGCGTCACGGCCGTCGCTGAGACGGTTGCCGCGGCACGCGAAGGGGCGTACGCAGCCGTGGATGGCATCTCGTTCGCGGGCATGCGTTACCGCACGGACATCGCGCGTGCTGCGGCGGGAGGCCTGATGCTGAACACTTCGGTGCGGCCCGAAGCTTGACTCGGGCCACCCCTTGCGCGCCTCCCAACTCAAAGCCTACGAACCCCTTTCACAATGAGCTTCGTGCCGAGTTGGCAACGTTTTGGTCCGGACGCGCGGATAGAATCGACTCGGTGATCTCCCGCTACGCCAGACCGGCCATGTCGCGGGTTTGGTCGGACGAGGCGAAGCTCGAGCGGTGGCTGGCGGTCGAGCTGGCCGCGCTCGACGCGTGGGCCCAGGTTGGAAACGTCCCGACCTTCGTGGCCCGCGCGGCTCGCAGCCGTGCGCGTGTTCCGAGCGTCGAGCGCGTTCAAGAGCTCGAACGGACGACGAACCACGACGTCGCCGCATTCGTCGACGCCGTAGCTGCGGACCTCGGCGCGGACGGTCGCTGGTTCCACTACGGGTTGACCTCGTCGGACGTGGTCGACACCGCCCTCGCGCTCGCGACCGGGGACGCGGGGCGCATCGTGCTCGAAGGGGTCGACCGAGCCTTCACCGCGGTGGCGACACGCGCCGAGGAGCACCGCCAGACGCTCACCATCGGCCGAACGCACGGTGTTCACGCCGAGCCGACGACCTTTGGCCTCAAGCTCGCCGGCTGGGCCTTTCAGCTGGCGCGGGATCGCGCTCGGCTCGAGCACGCGCTCGAAGGGATGCGGGTCGGAAAGCTGTCCGGCGCCGTCGGCACCTACGCGACGACGACTCCGGAAGTCGAGCGACTCGCGTGCGAGGCACTCGGGCTCGAACCTGCGCCCAGCTCGACGCAGATCCTTCAGCGAGACCGGCACGCCGAGCTCCTGTCCGCGCTCGCGCTCGTCGCATCGTCGCTCGACCGCTTCGCGCTCGAGATCAGGCACCTTGCGCGAACGGAGGTGCGCGAAGTCGAGGAGCCGTTCGCGCCCGGCCAGAAGGGATCGTCCGCGATGCCGCACAAGCGCAATCCGATCGTCTCCGAGCGGATCTGCGGCCTCGCGCGTGTCGTGCGTGGCTATGCGGTCGTCGGGCTCGAGAATGTCGCTCTCTGGCACGAGCGCGACATCTCTCATTCGTCCGCGGAGCGCGTGGTGCTTCCCGATGCATTCCTGGCAGTCGACTACATGCTCGACCGCTTCGCGTGGCTCGCCGAGGGTCTCGTCGTTCGACCCGAGCGAATGCGTGCGAGCCTCGAGGCGACGGGCGGGCTCTTCTTCAGCCAGAGACTGTTGTTGGCCCTCGTCGATTCCGGGCTCGAGCGTGATGCCGCGTACCGTGCGGTGCAGCGGCACGCGATGCGGGCGTGGGACGAGGGACTCGACTTTCGTAGTCTCGTTCGAGCGGATCCGGAGATCGCCGGCCGCGTGGACGTGACGGAGATCTTCGACCTGGCCGCGTTCACTTCCCATGCGGATGTCGTGTTCACACGCCTGGAGGCTCTCGTTGCAGACCACGAGGAGGTGCGCGCATGACACGTGAGGCGACCCAAGTTGCCAGCGGCAAGGTGCGAGAGATCTACGCGCTCGGGGACGATACCCTCGCCCTGACCGCGAGCGATCGGATCTCGACGTTCGACGTGGTCCTCCCGACGCACATCCCGGACAAGGGGCGAGTGCTGACCGGGCTCTCGGCGTTCTGGTTCGCGCGGACGCGCCGAATCGTCCCGAACCACCTTCTCGCGCTTCGTGCCGACGGGCGGACGATGGTCTGCCGGAAGCTCGACATGCTCCCGATCGAGTGCGTCGTGCGCGGATATCTCGCCGGATCCGGGTGGAGTGACTACCGGGCGACCGGCGCGGTGTGCGGCCACGACCTGCCGGAGGGACTCGTCGAGTCGGCACGACTGCCCGAGCCGATCTTCACACCCGCGACGAAGGCGAAGGAGGGTCACGACCTGAACATCGGCGAGGAAGAAGCAGCCGCGCTGTGCGGCGTCGAGTCGTACAGTGCGGCGAAGCAAGCATCGCTCGAGCTGTATCGATTCGCCTCGGCACATGCCGAGGCGTGCGGGATCATCCTGGCCGACACGAAGTTCGAGCTCGGGCTCGATGCCGAGGGGACGGTCGTGCTCGGCGACGAGGCGCTCACGCCTGACTCGTCACGCTTCTGGCCGGCCGACAGCTACCGAGCCGGTGGGCCGCAACCGTCTTTCGACAAGCAGTTCGTACGCGATTGGTGTGAGCAGACAGGGTGGGACAAGACCTCGCCTGGGCCGGAGCTTCCCGAGGATGTCGTCGCAGGGACGCGGGCCAGGTACATCGATGCGTTCGAACGGATAACCGCGATCCCCTTCGACGACTACCTGGCGCGGCCGGCGGTCGTGCTGTGACGCCTCTGGTGAGGGCGACGGTGATCGTCCGGCCGAAGGACGGCATTCTCGACCCTCAAGGCGATGCCGTACAAAGATCGCTCCGGAAGCTCGGGTTCGACGTGTCGACCGCGCGCGTAGGTCGCGTCATCGACCTCGAGCTCGAAGCCGATGGCCCGGACGGTGCGCACGAGGCAATCGAGCGCATGTGCGCCGATCTTCTCGCCAACCCTCTGATCGAGAGCTTCGAGATCCAGATCGACGGCTCGTGAGCGATCGACCGGTCGTCGCAGTCGTCGTCTTTCCCGGATCGAACGACGATCGAGATGCGGCAGGGGCTCTCGAGGCCGTGGGCGCCGAGCCGGAGCTCGTGTGGCACGACGTGCCAGAGCTGCCTACGGGAACGGGCGCAGTGGTGCTCCCGGGGGGCTTCTCGTACGGCGATTACCTGCGGACGGGTGCCATCGCCAGCCTCGCACCAGCCATGGATGCAGTCCGCCGTTTCGCACGTGACGGCGGCCCGGTTCTCGGGATCTGCAACGGGTTCCAGATCCTGTGTGAGTCGCGGCTTCTTCCAGGCGTGCTCCGTCCCAACCGGCAGCTCGAGTTCGTATCGCGCGACGTCCGGGTCCACGTCGAGAACGCAGATACGGTCTTCACGCGGCTGTGCACTGCCGGACAGCAGCTCGTGATCCCGATCAAGCACGGAGAGGGCGCGTGGTATGCGGACGAGGAAACCCTTGTCCGGCTCGTCGCACGCAACCAGATCGTGCTCCGATACGAGGAGGACGTGAACGGCTCGCTCGGGAACGTCGCCGGGGTGATCAACGAGCGCGGAAACGTGATGGGCCTCATGCCCCATCCCGAGCACGCCGTGGACCCGCTGCTCGGTTCGGCCGACGGAGGGCTTCTGCTCGCCGCTCTCGTCGAAGCGGCGGCCCAGCACTCGCTCGCGAGGGCATGACGTGGTGGCAGGCGAGGATGCGGACGCGCTACGCCTCCCTGCTCCGGTGGCGACGAGCTAGCTGAAACCAAGCGCTTCCCGTAGGACGGGCGCGCGCTCGAGCGCCGCCCGCAGTCGCTCGAGATCGCGCGCCCGCATCGTCACGGGACCGCGTCGAGCCGATCCCGCAGTCGCATACGCGTAGCGGATGAGGCGCTCGCCGCTTCGCGTCTCGAGGAGCTGCACCACGACGGAGAACCGTTTCTCCGCGACGCGCTGCGGTACGGACACCTCCTCGACCACCGTCGCCGCCCCCCAGGGTGTCGCCACCGCTCGCGCGTTCGCCGTCCCCGGAGCCATGGTGCGAGCGTAGGCCACGACTCGTCACGGGTGGGGAACGGCTTCGTGACGAGAGCGCAACAGTCGTATCCTCGCCGAATGCACGACATCGTCATCGTCGGGGCAGGGGCGGCCGGGTGCGTCCTCGCGTCCCGCCTGACGGAGGACCCGGACGTCTCCGTCCTGCTGATCGAGGCCGGCCCGCGCTCGCGAAAGCTCGAGGTCAAGATCCCGGCGGCGTTCTCCAAGCTCTATCGAACCGAGGTCGACTGGGGAGACTCGACCACTCCGCAGAGCGGGCTCGACGGGCGGGAGATCGTGTTTCCGCGTGGCCGCATGCTCGGCGGATCGGCGGCGATGAACGCGATGATGGTGCTGCGCGGGCATCGCGCGGACTACGACGCCTGGGCCGAGGCCGGCTGTCACGGATGGGCCTGGGACGACGTCGAGCCGGCGTTCGCGCGGAGTGCCGCGGCGTCGTTCCCGCTCGCCGATCTTCCGGAACGGCACGTCCTGGCGGAGGCGTTCGTCCACGCGGCCCAGGCCGCCGGCATCCCGCTGACGCACGATCTCAACGCCGAGGACAACGGGGGAGTCGGATTCGTGCCCGTGTCGCAGCGGCGCGGACGGCGCTTCAGCGTCGTCGAGGGCTACCTCGACCCGGCGCGGCGGCGACCGAATCTGACCGT